>CAZTML010000034.1:0-13043 GCA_964614935.1 uncultured Clostridia bacterium
CCTCCGAATATTCTTAACTATATATTAACAAGAATTTCGACAAAAATAAAGACATATTTATTTTTTTAAACAAATAAATAAGGATGAGTAGATTATTCTTCCTCATCCTTGTGAATTTCATATTCAACATTTTCAATAATATCATCATGTTCCTTTTTTTCTTTGCCATATTTCTTTCTTACATTATTTTCATTATCATAATAATATTTTTTAGTTTTTTCATATACCTTAGTCAATAAAAATAGCAACATTATCAAATCATCGATTATAGAAAAGCCTATAATTGGAGCAGGTATTAAATCTGCAGGACTTATTATGTAAACAAGAGGTATAATAACCCACCACTTTTCCTTTAAAGGAACATTTTTATCTAATAAAAAATTTATTATAAATAAAAGTCTGCCCATATTAGTACCTAAAGTACAAATATGACATTTGGAAGCTTTTTCTGTAATTTAGAAACAAAATTTCCTGTTGCATTATTTGAACTTCCCAAAACAATGTGAGTGCAATGAGTTTCTTCAGCATAATCAACAATTGATTTAATGACATCTTTTGATCTTCTAACTATTAAATTCGCTCCAACTTCTTTAGTAATTTCAAACAAATATTCTAATGCATCCCCGTCGCTTAAACCGTATAAAAATTTATCATTTTCGTTAACAACATGTATAACATTTAAATTGGCTTTTTCATCTTTTGACAGTTCTACACCTTTCTGTATCAATTTTGCAGAGGTTTTTTGGCGTGTTACACATACCAAGACACTATTAGGCATAACATTTCTCCTTAAATGGCGGGAATATGTGGGAATTGAACCCACCCAGGACGAACTCGCCCCACAACTGATTTTGAAGACCAGGAGGCACACCAGCACCTATCTATTCCCATCTCCTATCGACTAATTTTAACATAATACACTAAGTAATTCAAGCTGATTTTACTTAAGTTTACCTTAAGCATGCATTAGCTTACATATCTAAAAATTTAATTTTTGCCATAAAAACAGCTGCATTATTGTATTTACAATTACTGCAGCAGCGGTTATTTAAATTAGAACTAGGTCATCTAGCTTTTATTTCTAAAATAGTAGCCGACTCCCCATTTTGTTAGTATATACTCATAATTCTTGTTTTTATTTTCAATTTTTTCTCTTAATCGTCTTACATGGACGTCAACAGTTCTTAAATCCCCAAAATATTCATAACCCCAAATAATTTCCAAAAGTTCCTCCCTAGAAAAAACTTTTCCGGGATTTGTAATTAATAATAGCAGCAAATCAAATTCTTTTGCTGTAAGGTTTATTTCCTGATTATGAAGACTTACTTTTCTTCCTAAGGCATTAATAACAAAATCATCAATTACTAGAGTATGTTCATTTGTTTTTTGACTTTGACCTTTTGTCCTTCTTAAAATTGCTTTCATTCTTGCCTTAAGCTCTAATATATTAAAAGGTTTAGTCATATAATCATCTGCACCATATTCTAATCCCAATATTTTACTCATATCTTCATTGTTTGAAGTCAATATTAAAATTGGTACATTTGATATTTCCCTAATCTTTTGACATACTTCAAGTCCATCTGTATTAGGAAGAATCAAATCAAGAACCACAATGTCGTACTCAGTAATAGAGATCTTTTTTAAGGCCTCAGAACTATCGGCAGTAGATTCAACTAGGTAATTATCCTGCTCTAAGCTGTATTTTAGATTCTTAATAATTACAAGTTCGTCATCTATAATCAAGACTTTCATTTGTTACACTCCATAAATTATTTTGTTACAAAAATTAAACTTTTAAATAATTCTACATAAAATATCAGTTCTTGTCAAGAAAAAATAGCAAAATGTCAAATTTAGTAGAAAATTCTATCATTTTCTATCCGCCTTGTAATTTTTATACTATCAAAATGCTCTAAAAGACCAATAGCCATTTTTCTATTTGTGCCTAGCAAGTCCCTATATTGGGCAGCTGTTATTTTATTGTTCTTATTTAAAAATTCAATTAAAATGTCTTTTGCTTCCTGGTATAAGTGACTTGTTGTTACTAAGTCCTTTATTTTAACTAAATGATTATCTTCTATCATCAAAGTTACTAGATTATCAGACAAAGGTTGATTTATCTTTTGAATCAATTCATCAATTGTTAGAAATTCAAACTTTGCTTCACTTGCAATTTGCAAGGTCTTTTCTTTTATCCTTCTGTAATCCTCATCATATTCAATGACGAAATATGGAAGACATATAAATTCCTCTTGTTGATTTATTAAACCTCTTTCAGTGAAGGATTGTATAACCATATCAAAAATCAGTTGTTTCAGGCCAGGCAAAAACTTACTTTTAATCTCTGATTTTTTAATACCTCTGGAATATTTATTTTCTTTATGATATAAAAATAAATATCTTTCAATTTTATCTTGAATTTCTCTTTCAACAGTCTTATGCCATACATATATATCGTTTTTTACTTTAAATAGAGATACTTTCTCTTCCTCTTCTAATATTTCAATGCTGTCTTTGATTTCTGTTTGAGTAAGAGCAGTTGTTTTTGCTAGTTGGGATATAGAAATCATATCCTCATTTTCCTTGACTATTTTTTCAATAACATCTGCACTTGATCCTTTTTCCTTGATTTTAAGTTCTTCAATAAGCTTGTCATCAAATCTTTTTTTCTTCAAGGGAACAGGTTCGATAATTTCGCCTCCTCCTACTGTTTCTAAAGGCGAGTAAAATCTTACAATAAATTTGTCTCCTCTTCTTAATGCAATTTCCTCTTCTAATCGAAGCTGGGCATAAGAGCTTTCTCCAGCTTTTAATTCATCTCTATCAAGTAAAACAACCCTACATAGAATTTCACTAGTACCGGTATAAAGGTGTAGCCTTGAACGATTTGTTATAATTCGCTTCGTACTTTTTAAGACATTTAGCCTCACATCAAGCATTTTTGTATTTTTCATTGAGTTGACTGGAGCAAGAACGCATCCCCTATAAATATCCGTCTTTTTTATATTTGATAGGTTTATTGCTGTTCTTTGTCCTGCATAAGCCATTTCTTCATCTAAGGAATGAACCTGTATATTCCTTATTCTAGCCAATTTATTTACCGGATAAATTTCTACTTCTGTACCTTTTTTAAGAATGCCGGAAACTAAGGTTCCTGTTATTACAGTACCAAAACCTGTTAAGGAAAATACCCTGTCTATAGGTAGTCTGGGAATTGTATTTAGTTCCCTTTCCTTTATTCCTCTTTCTTTTATATTTTGAATTTCTTCTACCAGCTTATCTAAACCTATTCCTGTCTTAGAAGACACTTCAATAATAGGAGCCCCTTCCAAAAAGGTAGATTCTAAAGATTCCCTTATATCTTCTTTTACAAGGCTTATCCATTCTTCATCGACTAAATCGCATTTAGTCATTACGATTATGCCATTTTCCACACCCAATAAATTTAATATATTCAAGTGTTCGGTAGTTTGGGGCATGATGCCTTCATCAGCTGCTATAACAAGCAATACCATGTCCATTCCAACTACACCGGCCAGCATATTTTTAATAAATTTTTCATGGCCAGGAACATCGATTATTCCAGCCTTGTTTCCATCAGGGAGATCAAAATAAGTAAAGCCTAAGTCAATAGTTATTCCCCTTCTTTTTTCTTCTTCCCACCTGTCTGTTTCTCTTCCGGTCAAAGCTTTTATTAAACTTGTTTTTCCATGGTCTATATGTCCCGCTGTTCCAATAATAATATTAGTCATTCTACTCCTCCGGAATATTGCTAAAAAATATTTTTTATCCCTTCATATATCGCTTGCTCTTCACCTTCTAAGATTGTTCTTAAGTCTATATAGTAGGTATCATTTACCACCCTCCCTAAAATAGGAGTCTTTGTATTTCGTAATTTTCTTTCAAAGCTTGCACACGTCATAGTTTTAGGCTTTAGGGATAGGGCATAAGATTTAATTCTTTCCAAGGGAAGAGACCCTCCTCCTACTTGGGATAAACATTCTTCTGTAGAAATTTCTAAATATTCTGAAAATTCTGCCAGTTTATTTGCTAGTTTAGCTGCAGATAATTTTATGCTATCTAGATCTTTATTTAGCATCTTAAGTACAGGTATGTTTTCCATTGCTTTTTCTTCATGGATATATTCTTTAAAGACACTTTCCAGTACAGCTATAGTAAATTTGTCAATTCTTAAGGCCCTATTTAAAGGGTGTTTCTTTATTTTATCTATGTATTGTTTTTTTCCTACTATAATACCTGCCTGTGGTCCTCCTAAAAGTTTATCTCCACTAAAACATACAATGTCAGCCCCTGCCCTTATTGAATTTTGAACTGTAGGCTCATAGCTTAAACCATATTTACTTAAGTCTACTAATACTCCGCTTCCTAAATCTTCAATGACAGGTATCTTATATTTATTTCCTAAATTTGATAATTCCTCAATCGACACACTTTCAGTAAATCCTACAATCTTATAATTGCTGGTATGTACCTTTAGTAGGGCTGCCGTTTCCTCAGTAATTTTTTCTTCATAATCGTAGAGATGGGTTTTATTTGTTGTTCCAACTTCAACTAAAATCCCGCCACTTTGCTTCATAACATCAGGAACTCTAAAAGACCCTCCTATTTCAACTAATTCTCCTCTTGACACAAGAACTTCCTTATCCTTTGATAAGCTCGATAAAATTAAAAGAACAGCTGCAGCATTGTTATTTACAGCAAGACCGGCTTCAGCTCCGGTAATTTTACAAATTATGCTTTCGAAATGAGAATACCTCGACCCCCTTGTACCTTGCTCTAAATCAAATTCAAGGTTTGAATAGCCTGTTATAATATCATTTACCCTCTGGGCTGCTTCTTTTGATATTACTGCCCTTCCTAAATTAGTATGAAGAATTGTTCCTGTGCCGTTTATAACCTTTTTCATGTTATATGACAAGAACTTATCCACGTATAAGCAGATTTTAGCTATTAGGTTTTTTATTTCAACATTAATTTCATCCTCATTAGGATTCTCATTTATAAAGATTCTTAGGTCTTCAGTTGCCTGTCTGGCACAGTCTAAAACTAATTCCCTAGTAGTAATATTCAGTAATTCTTTGATTTTATCGTTTTCCATTATTGAGTCTATTTTAGGAATACTTCTGTAATATTTGTTTACATCCATTTTCTACTCCTATGTTTCAATTTTCACATTGGTCACTATCGGGTGATTCCATCAGTTTACTGTTATCAATCCCTTCAGCTTCTCAAAAGTCTTATCCCCTATTCCTTCGACGTTTTTAATTTCCTCAATAGAAGAAAAGGCCTTATTATTCCTGTAATCAATAATTCTTTGAGCATATACTTGACCAATTCCGGGAAGGGACATTAAAGAATCGGCAGATGCAGTGTTAATATTGATTAAATTGCTTTCGGCTATGCTCTCAATTTCTACATCCCCTTCTAAATATATATAGATTTTTTCTCCATCAACCAATTTTCTGGCCTTATTTAGCTTTTGTGTATATGCTCCTTCCTTAAGGCCTCCTGCCAAATTAATGGCATCAATTACCCTACTTCCCTCAATTAAACCATAAACACCAGGTGTAATTACGGCTCCGTCAATATCGACATAGATATAAGATAAACTAACTTGAGTACTTCCTGCATTCTCTTCTTGTTTTGGTTCAATGTTTGAATAATTTGTAAAAATGATTTCCTTTTCTTTGCCGGACAATTTAATCCCCAAAGCAGCCATAATAATTATTGCAATGATTAAAACAACGGCAAGTCCCTTTTTGTATATGCTGTTGTTCATAAATCCCCCTATGCAATTAACTTGCATGAAATTTTAATAAGTACGGGGACATTCCTCTAAAAGCTATCTCACAGAGTGTCACCAAATTTTAGAAGTGTCCCTCCTCCTTTTTCCATTATACAATATTTATCTTTAAAATACAAAATTTTTAATTACAAACATGAGTTTTTCTGCTATACTATTATTTGAACAATTTACGGGACATTCCTTATTTTTACAGACCATTAAGTAAGGCTATGTCCGCTAAAGTACGGTAAAGGTGTTTACCCCAACCTATTATAGAGGAGTTGCTAATGATAAAACGAAATCTGACTTATTTATTAATCATCTCAATTTTATTAGTTAATACTAGCTATGTTTATGCAAGCACCCCTACAATCCTTAGCGAAGCTGCAATTTTAATTGATTCATCCGGCACCATATTGGCCCAAAAAAATGCCGATAAAAAAATGTATCCGGCGTCTTTAACGAAAATTATGACCGCAATTCTTGCTATTGAAAAGGGAAAGTTAACTGATGTAATAACAGTAGATGATGATACTCCTTATGAAATCTATGGAAGCCACATAGCATTAGAATCAGGAGAAATACTAACACTAAAAGATTTATTGCATGCTTTAATGCTACCTTCAGCAAATGATGCAGCATCAGCAATTGCAAAACATTACGGTGGTTCATTAGATGGATTTGTTAAAATGATGAATGATAAGGCAAAGGAATTAGGAGCATATAACACCAATTTCGAAAATCCTCACGGTCTTCACGAAGATAATCATTACTCAACTGCCGCTGACTTAGCTTTAATAACCAAGTATTCAATGGAAAATGATACCTTTAAAAAGATAGTTGAAACTACTAAGTATGAAATACAAATAACTAATATAAAAAATGAACCAAGATATTTTACAACACTAAATAAACTATTATACGATACAGGTTATGGTCAAATATATGTAGATGGTACATACATAAGCCCCTATTATGAATATGCAACCGGAGCAAAAACCGGCTACACGCCTGAGGCAGGGAATTGTCTGGTAGCTACAGCAACAAAGGATGGAACTGACCTTATAGCTGTTACCTTGAAGGGAATTTCTCTTGAAATGTACCAAGACACCCACAATCTTTTCAATTATGGATTTGAGGAGTATACATCTACTACTTTAGTTACTAAAAACACTTTTGTACAAAACTTAAAAATTCAAAATGGAGATTCTAAAGAAATTTCTGTTATCACAGAAAGTGATGTGACTGCTCTTTTAGCAAAGGGAGCTATTGATAATGTAAAGTCTAATGTTATTATCAATGATATAACATTGCCTCTTGAAAAAGATGATGTTGTAGGTAAAATTGAATATACGCTTGACAATGAAGTTATAGGAAGTGTCAATTTAATTTGTCCCATATCTGTTAAAAGCACTGTTGTAAAGAGTGAGGGTAGTTTATTTCTAACAATTTCTAAATTTATAGGTTTTCTTTTATTGTTTGCTGCAATTTCAGTACTGCTTTTGAAAGTATACAACGACTTAAGAATTCGAGTAAACAGAAAAAAAAGACGGAAAAGATATAATAATTATTAGTACGAATAAAGAAAAAAGTCACTTTGAGCCAAAGCTTCAAAATGACTTTTTTTATCTTATGAAAGTACGGGGACATTGTCCCCATATTTTTAGGGGTGTGTCCCCCTTCCTAAACTACTGCTATTGCATCAATTTCTACATTAGCATCCTTAGGAAGCCTAGCTACTTCAACACATACTCGAGCCGGCTTATTGTCCCCAAATACTTGGGCGTAGGCTTCGTTTATTAATCCAAACTGATTCATATCCTTAATAAACACCGTGCATTTAACAACGTCGGCTAAAGTCGCACCTGCTTCTTCTAATATTGCCTTTACATTACTTAGGCACATTCTCGTTTCTTCTTTTATGTCTGTACCAGTGTAAAGCTCTCCTGTTGCCGGATTTATGGGCAACTGACCTGAAATATAAATTGTATTTCCTGCTTTTATTCCTTGAGAATAAGGACCTACCGCGGCTGGAGCCTTGTTTGTATTAATAACACTATCCATAACTTATAACTTCCTCCTATTTCCAATTTTTTATTCCAAATTGTTCAACATCCAATGAATTGTTGTCAAACCACAAGGATTCAAGGTCGTAAACTTGTCTTTCATCCTTATGAAATATATGAAC
The DNA here is from genome assembly GCA_964614935.1 of uncultured Clostridia bacterium. GTDB lineage: Bacteria > Bacillota > Clostridia > Tissierellales > Sedimentibacteraceae > Sedimentibacter. The sequence continues at coordinate 7,998 of CAZTML010000034.1, forward strand.
AATTATGCCATCAGTTTCTAATAAAATCCATCTTCCTGTTTCAAAGCCTTCCTCATAGAAAAAGTCTAAACCTTCTTTTGCTCCTTTTTCTAATACTTCGTCAGCAATTGCAACCGTCTGTTTTTCGTTATTTCCGCTACATATAATGAAATAATCTGTAATGGAAGAGGTTTTTGATACATCTAAAACAACAAAGTTGTAAGCTTTTTTATTGTCACAGGCTTGTAATATAATTTCGATACTGTTTTGAACTTCTTTCATTTGCCCTCCTTTAAATAATTAAGTGTATTTACTGATTCTATATCAAGGTCATGATTTCTTTTTTTTACATATTCAATAGTAGATTCCAACGATTTGATTATTGCTTCATCAATGTTTGAATATGCTGCCTTTCGAATTTCTTCAAGGCCTTCATAATACCTTCCTGCTTCTATTTTATCAGCTATAAAAATTATTTTTTCCAAAAGAGTCATATTTACTCTCCCGGTTGTATGATACCTAATTGCATTTAATATATCAACATCTTCTATACCAAATTGGCTCTTGGCCAGTTCTGCACCTTTTTTTGCATGTTTTAAATTATCTGGACATTTTTTCTTGCCACAATCATGCAATAATCCTGCAATTTGTGCATTTTCAATATTACAATTATATGCTAAAGCAAGCTTTTTGGCTTCCTCCATGGTGCCAATGCAGTGGCGGTACAATTTTGGTCCTACTTCTTTTTCTAATTCTTTTTTTAGTTCTTCCAAATAAATTCATCCTCATTATCTTACTAGTAGAGGTGTGTCCCCCTACCTATTATACAGTCCATTCTTAATTATATATTGTTCAACAGATTCAGGCAATAAGTATTTTGCAGAAATCCCCATTTGAAATCTTTCTCTTATATTTGTAGAAGAAATTTGAAGCATGGGAACTTGTAACATTTCTATAGAACCGCCAAACTTTTCTTGTATATCATTTATTTTATTTTTAACTTCTTCAATGCTTATTCCCGGTCTGGAAACAGCAATAAAATTGCAAAGTTTTAAAATTTCTTCTGGCTCATACCAATTAGGAAGCTCTACTACAGCATCCGAACCTGTAATAAAATAAAATTCTGTATCTGGATATAAGCTTGTAAATTCTTTCAAAGTATTCAAAGTGTAACTTTTTTCAGAATTTTTTATTTCAAAGTCTGAAACACTGAATTTATCATTTGATAAGACTGCCATATTAACCATCAAGAGCCTGTGAAAGTCTGCAGCCTTAAGCCCCTTTTTATGAGGAGGATCTCCTGTTGGAACGAAAATAATTTCATCTAATTTATGAATATTCAATACTTCATTTGCAACTACCAAGTGACCTAAGTGAATAGGGTCGAAAGAGCCACCCATTATTCCAACTTTTCTTTTCATTTTTATCCTCTTTGTCTAGTAATAGTAAAAACACCTGCAAGGATAATAATAACTATTGTAATTATATTATCCCATTGATTAATATTATTAAAGACCACCTTGCTCATTGATAGTCCTAAAATTCCTGAAAATAAGTAGGGAAAGTATATTTTAATTTTACTCCCTTTTACTTCTTTTATTCTATTAAGCATGGATTCTTTTCCATGAAAATACCCCTTCATAAAACCATTGTATGAAATAAACAGTATGTAAGATGCAAGGAAAACCATGGGTAAAAGCGCTAAATAATAGTTTCCGTCCAAACAAAGCATCACTGACATGGATACAAACAAGGGAGTCAAGACTACCTGAGTGAAAGAATCACCTAAGCCCGCAGATATTCCCATCATACCCTTTTTTATATAGGAAATATTTGAAGATCCAAAGTCTTGCTTATTAATCTTTCTCTCTTCTTCTAACGCTATTATATATCCAAGTATGGGAGTTCCCATATTAGGCTCTGTATTGAAAAATTCCGTATGATTGTGAATTGCATCAGATATATCTTTTTTATCGGTGTACAATCTTTTAAATATGTTTTTCATAGAGTGTGCAAATGCCATACCCATAAGTCTTTCATAGCTATAGCATGCATGGGAAAAATTCTTCCATATGAACCAAGAGTATACTAAGTCTTTTTTTCTAATTAAAGCCCTAGGCTTGTTTTTTTCTAAGGTAAGTTTTTTATCTGTTATTGAAAATAAAATAATTGCTAAAACAATAAATAATAAATAGGCTCTTATTTTAAAAACCAAAGCAAATAAAAATACAGATGCTGAAATAAGAAAATTATATTTATTCTTTATTTTATATAAAATATTAAAAGCGGAAAACACTACTAAGCTTAGGCCGGCGTAATGCAAAAAGATACTTATGCTATTGAAATTAACTAATTTATTAAATACAAACATTAAGAATAAGGCAATTAAAATTACTGCTGTGCTCATAAAATAAAGTAAAAGCTGAGGATAAAACCCATCGTAAAGGCTTATATCAGGAGCTTTGTTTTCTTTATATTTTTTTTCATAATTATGTACGAAAATATTGTTTATTCTTAATCTATATTTCCAAATCAATATCCCTAAAAAACCGAAGGGAAAAGCTATAGCTGCAGCTTCTAAGGGAGTAAGCTTAAATATTATGGCAGCAGATGCAGCCATTATAGCAGTAAGGCATTGATCTCCCTTAAAAGAGCCACCAGTCGATACAAAATCAATATAAATTATATTTACAACCGCACCTGCAACCATGCCTGTTTGTGGATCATTAAGAATTAATCCCGTAATTAAGCCTGCCATAATTGGTCTGTAAATAGTATAATATCCAATACCTATTGAAAGGGCTGTAGAGCTGGCCAAAAAGTAAAAAATACTAAATAGAAAATAATCCGTATAAGTCATATTAATTACCATTTATTTCAACAGCCTTGTCCTTTGGAAGCATTCTAATTTCCACATTTATATTGTTTTTTGCCATATCCTTTAAAATTATTATTTCGTTATCGCTTAAATGAATGGAATTATGATATCTTTTTCTTCCCTCAGCTGCCCCGACGCCTCCTAGGTTAATACTTGCTATTTTTGTATTACCTGCTAATCTCTTAACACCTTCTACACTTCTTAAAAGTACTAAAATACTTTTTCCATCTTGTTCTATATTTAAAAAATCAGCTGTTTCATCAATGGTTTTCACATGAACTATTGTTCCTTCAGGTCCAGAACTTTTTATAAGTTCACACATAAATTCATCATTTGCATATTCATCATCTGCAACTATGATTACATTGGATTTAAGATGTGGTATCCACGATACAACCACCTGTCCATGTAACAGCCTGTCATCAATTCTTACAAATACATTATTCATTTTCCACCTCAGTCTGTTGAGAATTTCTCATTAACAAACACTATACTTTTTTTACCATTTTTAATTATTTTTTCGGCAATTTCTTCTAAGCTGTAACTATCTCGAGCAATTGCTATATCGATAAACAAAGGGAAATTAATACCTGTAATATGGTAAAAATCCCTGTTTTTCATAGCTCTCGTAACTGCATTGTAGGGGCTACCTCCATACATATCTGTGAATACGATAAGGTCATCATCAGATGATTTACTTACACTTTCTTCAACTTTATTTAACAAATCTTCAAAACTATCACCTTGGTGAAATGATATGCTTTCGGCTTGTTCAACTTTTCCAATAATTAATTCAGAGCTTTTTAATAATTCCTTGCCAAGATCTCCATGTGTTACAAGTAATATATTTATCATCTTCCATCTCCTCATTATTTATGTTTTTCACTATATAATAATAACATATTTATATGTATTTTTCATCTTTATTTATTTTTTGCTTTTTCCAGCCATCTTTAGTTAAATATACAAGGTCTTCAAATCCAAGTTCTTGAACTAATTTATACATTTCATTAAGTTTACATGCAATACCATCTTTTGAATGTGCATCGGAACTAATAATTATAGGAATGCTTTTTTCCCTAATCATTTCTAGTATAATGGTTGAAGGATATTGTTCAGTTGTATATTTTCTTGCAATTCCACCGGTGTTTATTTCTATAGATGATGACGTGCTTTTTATTACATCAAGGCATTTATCAACTGCTTCAAGATACCAGTCTTCTCTTTCATCGAATAAAACATTATTCTTATTGTTTTTCTTGAATAAATCCAAATGACCAATAATTGGCGGTTGGAATCTTTCTGCCATTTCAGATATAGTTTGGTAATATGTTTCTACAGCCTTTCTCTTATTTCCTTGAAAGCCTTCATCAATGCCCCTTATCAGTTCATCGATTGTATAATCAACAGTCCACATTATGCCATCATTAAATGTTCCTAAGTAATGGACAGACCCAATATAATAATCTAATCTTTCTATTAAGGACAGGCAGAGTTCTGTAAAACCTATACCTGGAATAAAGTCTAATTCCATACCTAAGAAAATTTCTATTTTATCCTTGTACTTTTCTTTCAAATTATTAACGTCTTCTATGTATTCTTCTACTTTACTGTGGTTTATATTCCAATCATTATCTTCTAATACAGGTCCGTGTGATGAAATGCCAAGCGAATTAAAATTATTGTCAATTGCAGCTAAAACCATTCCTTCTGGGCTAAAAGATCCGTCGCAATAGTAAGAGTGAGTGTGTAAATTTGTTATGTGCATTGCAGCCTCCCATTCTTTTATTAACATTTTAATTGAAGTTGACAAAATAGTAAAGAAATCTTTATTTTTAATTCACTAATATTTTTTTCAAACGTATATTAATATAAGGAAAACTTAATTAATGGAGGATAGTATGAGTTATTCAAATTATAGAAATAATATGCCCCACTACGAGTCAATGCCTAATAATTACAATCCAATGGGTATATATGACTTGACACAAAACAAAAGAATGCATATAGCAAACACAATGCCTACAATGCCCGGTATAGAAGATATCCTAAGACCATTTATACCGGATACTGAAATCCCTTTTGAAATTGACGGTGATATGCCGGCACTTCCAAGAATGCCGAGCACTCAAATGCCTATGCCTGGAATGCCACAGCAGCCGAGAATGCCTGGTATGCCTCAGCAACCG
>CAZTML010000035.1:0-12911 GCA_964614935.1 uncultured Clostridia bacterium
TTACTTGTGTCAAGGAATATTTTGAAGTATTTCACTAAATGAAAATAAAATTGGTAGTGTGAAGTCCATACACACTACCTACCATTAATTCTTTAATACTATTGTTTATTGTGCTGACCAAGCTCCGTCTACTGATACCATTGTACCAGACATACATTGAGCTGCATCTGAACATAAAAATTTAGCAAATTCACCAATATCTTTTGGATCTATAAGTTTCTTTAAAGCTTGCTTCTTTAATAAAACTTCATTTACAACCCTATCTTCTGATATTCCGTGAGCCTTAGCTTGATCTGCAATTTGTTTTTCAACTAATGGAGTTTTTACATAACCAGGACAAATGGAGTTGCATGTAATTCCATATGGTGCACCTTCTAAGGCAGTAACTTTAGTTAAACCACTTAAACCGTGTTTTGCAGAAACATAAGCTGACTTAAATTCAGATGCCCTGATACCGTGAGCAGAGTTTAAGTTAATAATTCTACCCCATCCTTGTTCTTTCATATAAGGGAATGCAAATTTTGTTAATATGAAAGGCGCTGTTAACATTAAGTCAATTATCAATTTCCATTTTTCTATTGGGAAATCTTCAATAGGACTTACATTTTGAATACCTGCAACGTTTATTAGCACATCCACTCTTTGATGTTTTTCTACTGCATAATCAATAAGAGCTTTACAATCATCTTCTTTACTTAAATCAACTTTTAGATACTGACCACCTAATCTTGTTGCTTCTTCTTTTAATTTTTCTTCATTAATATCAGCCATTACTAATAATGCGCCATCCTTAGCAAAAGATTCAGCTATAGCAAGACCTATACCGCTTGCTGCTCCTGTGATAACACATACTTTGTTTTCTACCATAATTAATCCTCCATAAAGTGATTTTGCAACGTTTGCATATAAATAATACCATTAAATCTTTTGGTATTCAATATAAAACTGGTAATTTTATAAAAAGTATTAAGTATTAATCAGTAATAATAGCTTGTAAAAATTCTTAATTTTATCTATTAAGATAAAGGTTAAATAGTTAAAATCTATCGACAAGATTTTATCCTTGTGGTAAAATATTTATACTATGAAGAAATTAGGAGAATGCTATGAAAACACTTTATAAAGGAAAAACAAAAGATGTACTGATAGATGAAAAAGATGGATCGGTTTATCTTTTGTATAAAGATGATGCAACCGGTGAAGATGGAGTTTTTGATCCAGGCTCTAATAAAGTTGGCGGTAGTGTGGAAGGCAAGGGGAAAATTGGTCTTGTAATTTCCAAATACTTCTTGGAGATTATGGAGAAAGAGGGAATACCCACACATTATCTTGGTGCTGATATAGATAATAATTTGATGAAAGTTAGAAAACTTACTATCCCCAGTTTGGAATTTGTACTAAGATATTTCACTGCAGGATCGATGTGCCGTAGGTTTACATTAGAAGAGGGAATATCATTTGATCCTCCGTATATGGAAGTTACTTTAAAGGATGATGAGCAGGGAGACCCTTTAATAAGTGAGAGACTGTGTATCATGAAAGGCCTTTTAGTTGAAGGACAATATGATGAAGCTCTAGGAATTTTAGAAAGAGTTGGTGAGGTTCTAAAAAAAGAACTGGCTCAAATAGACCTTACATTAATTGATTTTAAAATAGAAATTGGATATGATGAAAATGGTAAAATGTACGTGGTGGATGAAATAACACCTGACATTTGGCGTGTCCGTGATAAGGACGGAAATATTCCAAATCAAATTGAATGCGGTAAAATCATATTGGATAAAATACACGCATAAAGTCTGCAAGTTATGGCATCTTTTGCTTACGCTTAGGATGACAATAAGGAGGAATCATGGGAAAAGATGTAATAGTTGCTTGTGACTATAGCAATAAAGATGAAGTTATAGACTTTCTTTCTAAGTTTAGGGAAGAAAAACCGTTTGTAAAAATTGGTATGGAATTATTTTATGCTGAAGGTCCTGAAATTATAAAACTTATTAAATCAATGGGACATAAAATATTTTTGGACCTTAAGCTTCACGATATTCCAAATACCGTTAAGAAAGCTATGAGGGTTTTATCAAGACATAATGTTGATATGTGCAACATTCATGCAGCAGGAACAATTTCTATGATGGAAGCTGCCATAGAGGGGTTAACTCGGGAGGATGGTTCAAGACCTTTATTAATAGCTGTAACACAGCTTACTTCAACAAATGAAGAAAGAATGCAGAAAGATTTATTAATAGAAAAACCTTTGGAACATGTAGTAACCCACTATGCAAAAAATGCAAAGGTAGCAGGCTTGGATGGTGTTGTATGTTCTCCCCTTGAAGCAGGAATGGTTCACTATGCATGCGGAAATGATTTTTTAACAATAACTCCAGGTGTGCGGTTTGCTGACACTGATACAGGTGATCAGGTAAGAGTAACAACTCCTGCGAAAGCAAAGGAATTAGGTTCTGATTATATAGTAGTAGGAAGACCTATTACACAAGCTAACGACCCTGTAGAAGCTTACAGAAGATGTTTAAGAGATTTTATAGGATAAGCTAGAAGTCAGAATGGAAGAAAAATAGTATAGGAAAGAGTCCAAAGGGAGAACAATGAAAGCTAACGTTAAAAAAATATTATTTGATACTCTGTATTTGACTATAGGTTGTTTTATAACAGCATTTGCAGTAAATTATATACTTAAACCCAATGGCCTTATAACCAGCGGAATTACAGGTTTAGCTATTTTACTAGAAAAATATTTGCAAATAAACTATACATATCTTTATTATATTGCTACATTTATAATATTGATTACCACATATATATTGTTGGGTAAAAAGGAAGTTTCGAAAATTATATTCATTTCTATTTTGTATCCCACAGTATTATTACTAATGCAAGGTATTGATTTTAAGTTTGTTGAAAACGACCTTTTGCTCGCTTCAATATATTTTTCAGTTTTCTATGGTATAGGGGTAGGAATGATTCTTAGGAAGGGATTTTCTTTTGGTGGTACTGATACTATTGCAAGAATACTCAACAAAATAATTTTTCCTTCTATAAGGGTAAGTTACCTGATGCTTGTTTTGGACGGAATTATAATAATTGCTGCAGCTTTTTCATTTGGGAGAAATATTGCCTTATATTCAATTATAAGTCAACTTATATTTTCTAAGATATGTGACTATATGATGTTTGGTTTTGGAACAAAACTCTATAAGCTTGAAATAATAAGCACTAAATATGAAGAAATCAGCAACTATATAATGTATGAACTAGGAAGAGGAGTAACCCTTTTCAAAATAAAAGGCTGCTATACAAACGAAGAAAAAATTCAAATTGAATCTATTTGCTCTCCAAATGAGGTAGTTTTGATACAAGCCCTCATAAAGAAAATTGAACCCGGTGCATTTGCAAAAGTACTACCTGTAGCAAATGTGTGGGGTAAAGGTAGACGTTTCATAGATATAAGCGCTGAAGATTAAAAAAGACCTATCTCAAAATAGAAAATTAAATATCTATTAGAGACAGGTCTTTTCTTGTACAAAGAATAATATATGACTTCAAAATATTCATATTGTATTTTAAAATCTGCCGGTTGCAATTTGAACACCTAAAGATACGAAAACCACCAAAGTATCTACTATAAATCCAAGTATCATGGGTTTAAATCCCGTATCTTTTATATCATTAAAACTAGTTTTTAAACCAATAGCTGAAAGTGCCATAACCATGAAGAACTTTGAAGTTTTAGAAAGCCCAGGCACAAGTTCAGCGGGTATAATACTGGTGCTTCTTAAGGCTACAACCAGTAGAAAAAATATTATAAAGTAAGGGAAAATCTTCTTTAAGTTAACAGGTACTCGCCCATTAACACCATTTGCTTTTGCTTCTACTCTTTCATTTATTAATGAAAAAATCAATACAATAGGTATAATAAATAAGGTTCTTGTTAATTTAACAATTACAGCTATATTACCGGCAAAGTCGGAAAATGCATAACCTGCAGCTACCACGGAAGATGTATCATTAACAGCTGTTCCTACCCACAAACCATATCCAGTATTTGACATCCCGAGAGCAAGACCGATTAATGGAAAGATAACAACAGTTATAACATCAAATATAAATGTAGAAGAAATCGCATAAGTTACATCCTTATCTTCGGCCTTTATAACGGGACCCAATGCTGCAACCGCAGTACCTCCACAAATTGCAGTGCTTGCTGATAGCATATTAGTCAGTTTCCAATCCATACCGAATAATTTACCTATTAAATTTCCAGCTCCAAAAGCTGTTCCCATTGTAAACATCATAACAAAAAGCGAATATATACCGACACTTAAAACTTCCTGGAAATTTAAATTTACTCCCATAAGTATAATACCTAAGCGAAGAATTATTTTACCTGTAAAAGATACACCAGAATTAAAATGATCATATTTATTAATCAGGGGATTTAAAGCCATTCCAACTAGCAGTGCCATTACAGTGGCACCTATAATATCACCTGGTATAAGACTGCTAAGAAACATTGCTATTAAAGCTACACAAGCACTTAACAATATACCGGATGAATTTTTCATAAAATGTTCTAACATATAAAGCCTCCAAGTTGTCAATTATAACTTGATTATATCATTTAAATGATATAAAATATAATTATATATTGTTATACTTTGATAAATTAAAATTATAGGTGAACTTATGATAGATAATAGATTAGAAACATTTTTGATCCTGTGTGAAACGCAAAACTATTCATTGACAGCAAAGATACTTAATATAACACAGCCTGCCGTTTCACAACATATAAAACATATAGAAGACTATTATGGGATAAATCTTATATCTCAAAAGGGAAAAAAGTTTGCCCTTACAGAAGAAGGAATTACATTACAAGAATATGCTAAGGCCCTAAAAGCAAATTCTGAACGCATAAAGCCTATGCTTCAACGAATTAAAAGCCAGAATAAACCATTAAATTTCGGAGCAACATTGACTATTGGTGAATATACCCTTCCACCAATATTGGCTAAATTATTTGCTGAAGATCCTGAGCTTCAAATTTCAATGGTGGTAGAGAACACTACAATTCTTCAAAAAATGCTATATGATGGTACAATAGATTTTGTACTACTTGAAGGACATTTCAATAAGGAAGAATTTCAATCAAAACTAATATCAAAAGAGCAATTTATTTGCCTATGTTCACCGGAAAACTCACTTTCAGAAAAACCGGTAGATATAGAAGAATTGCTTAATCAAAATTTAATTTTGCGTGAGAAAGGAAGCGGAACACGTGATATATTGGAAAGTGCCTTGTATAATCAAAACCTTAGTATTAATAGTTTTAACCGCAAAATTGAAATAGGCAATATGCATGCCATTAAGAATCTCTGTCATGAAAATATAGGTATTACCTTCATGTACAAAGAAGCCTGTAAAAAAGAACTTGCAGATGGTTTTTTAAAACAAATTTCAATTCGTAATTTTGATGTCACTCATTCGTTTTCTTTTGTTTATTTAAAGAACTGTCCTGATAAAGCTCAAATTGAATACTGGTACAATAAAATAATCGCAATAAGATGAGTAAATTAGTAAGAAAAGAGCCCATATATCCGTGACATGCGATTCATCCTGTGTGGTATTTTATGGTTTGACACCATAAATATTAAATGCTATAATCATTTTACATTAAGAGTAGGTGAAATAATGGCTAAAACTAATAGAATTATAGCAAATAATAAAAAAGCATATCATGACTACTTCATAGAGGAAAAATATGAAGCTGGATTAGTGCTTGTTGGTACGGAAGTTAAATCAATAAGGCAGGGAAAGGTTAACTTAAAAGAATCTTACGTAGGTATAAAAAACGGTGAGGCATATGTTTTTAATATGCACATTAGTCCTTACGATCAAGGAAATATTTATAATGTTGACCCTATAAGGCCGAGAAAACTGCTTTTAAACAAAAGAGAAATTAGAAAACTTATTGGATTAACTACATTAAAAGGCTATGCACTTATTCCACTAAGTTTATATTTTAAAAACGGTCTCGTTAAAATGGAGCTTTCTGTAGCAAAGGGTAAGAAAAACTATGACAAACGTCAAGATATTGCTAAAAAAGATGCAGAAAGAAGAATGCAAAGAGTAAATGATTAAAGAAGAATAGAACCTACAAATAGTTCTTCATTTGTAGGTTTTTTTACTGCATTCAAATCACAGGGTTAAAGAAGCCTTGATTCAGCATTTATGTATTGGATTGAAAAATCAACTGCCTTTTATTTATAAAGTTCTTTTAAAATTAAAAATAATAATTCCAACAACCATAAAGGTAACTCCAATAAGTTTCAACCATTCGAAACATATTTTTTCGGTGCCAAAAAGTCCAAAACACTCAATTAAATAAGAAGCAATTACTTGTGCTATTAATATCAACATAGTGGCATAGGCCGGCCCTAAACCGGTTATACCTTGGATTACGGTGAATGTAATAAATGCACCTATTAGGCCTCCAAATAAATATAATTTGTTGCTGACGTTAAATACTGACATTAAGCTTTCTTGACCTGCAAAAAACCATACGCCTATACTTGTAAGAAAGGCTGTTAAATGCACCCAAGAATTAGTTGCCCACATATTTGATGAATTCATTAGGCGGGTATTAAAAACACCTTGGATGCTCATCATTAATCCTGCCAACAATGCAAATAAAACACTACTCATATTTACTCCTTAAAATCATTTATAATAGTATCCCTTAAAAATTTATTTTTATAAACAAAATTTATAAAAGCTATATTGTTTTAAGAAGGCAGAACAATATATCTTATTATGAATATTATAATATATACAAAAATATATAGAAGGTGAGGAAAATAAATGAGTGATTTATATTTAAACGATATATTTGATTTAAGGCGAAGAAAGAGGGCAATAAATGTTGAAGATGCAGTTATAGAAGAAATATCCCGGGATAACGGCACAAGCTATGTAACAATTTCTTATGGTGTCCTAGGTGACTTTAACATGATTAATATGGAGCTTGTAAGATTAGTGGTTGATAGAAATACTAATATAAGAGATAGAAGGGGAAGAAGAATGAGCGTTAGGGACCTAAGGGTAGGAAATGTTGTAGATGCAAGTTTTTCAACTGCAATGACAAGATCTATTCCACCCCAATCAAGAGCTTTTTCTATTAGCCTAGTAAGAGAATATGTAAATCCAGGACCTTGGTTTCCTAATCCTAATATAATTGAAGACAGAATAATGGAGATAGATAGGAATAATAATTTTCTTATTACGGGGAATCCAAATGATATGATGAGTCAGATGCGTTTTGTAGTAGATAGAAACACAGAAATTTTTGACAGGAGAGGAAATAGCATAAGACTAAGAAGTTTAAGACCAGGCCAAATGGTTAGAATAGAACATGCAGATTTCATGACAATGTCTATACCTCCTCAAACCACAGCCTTCAGGATTTGGCTAATTTAATTATCAAAAGGAAAGAGTTCAGCATTGAAAAGTTGAGTTTGGCAATGTAAAATGAAATTGATAAATTTTCATCTTTACACAAAACTTTAAATGGTGTATAATTTTAAATGTTGAAAAAAATTAAAAATTTTTATTTCCCTTTGGGGTTAAGTTTTAGGAGGAAAAATGAAAAAGGTTGTAACGATTGTATTAGTATTTGCATTGTCATTTGGATTTTTGACACTAGTAAATAATATGGGTTCGGAAACTGTTACTGCATCAACTCCAGAAACGTTGACAGGAACAGCAGAAGGTTTTGGCGGAGATATATCTGTTACAGTAGTTGTGAACGGTGATGATATAGTATCGGTAGATGTAGTTGGTGATGATGAAACAGAAGGAATAGGAACTATGGCTATTGATGAGCTTCCTGCTATAATATCAGAAGCGGATTCAGCAGATGTTGACGGTGTTTCAGGAGCTACTTATACAAGTGACGGCATTAAAGCTGCTGTAAAAGCTGCTTTAGCAAGCAAGGGTGCTTCTTCTGGTGAAAGTCAAACATTGACTGCTACAGCAGAAGGCTTTGGCGGAGATGTTACTGTTACTCTAGTTGTAAATGGTGATGATATAGTATCAGTTGATGTTGTTGGTGATGATGAAACAGAAGGAATAGGAACTTTGGCTATTGATGAGCTCCCGATTATAATATCAGAAGCAGATTCAGCAGATGTTGAAGGCGTTTCAGGAGCAACATATACAAGCGATGCTATTAAAGAAGCAGTTAAAAAAGCTTTAGAATCAAAATAAAAACTATTAATAAGGGCTGTACCAAATGGTAGGGCCCTTTTATATTGCAAAAATATCTGGATTAAATAGTTATTATATATTATAATGATAATACGACATATTACTACATAGAATTCCCAATAATATAATAAGGGGGGTAGAAATGGAATTAAAGAAAAGTAAATTTCATGAAATAATAGTTATTACTGTGTTTTCTGTGCTGTTTTTTGCTATTACAGCCTTTAATAGCAATGTATTCGACCGAATAATGTCCGTTGCAACATTTTTAACATGGCACAGCTTACTTGAATTTATAAGTATACTTGCATCATTTTCAATATTTATTGCAACTTACTATATATATGAAGAAACCGGAAGTTTAAGAATGATAATTCTTGCTTGCGGATTTTTTATAATGGGGTCTATAGATACTTTTCATACTTTAAGTTATAAAGGAATGGCAGAATTTTTTATAGCTAATGATAATGCCAACAGGGCTACTACTTTTTGGGTAATTTCCAGATTAATAGGAAGCATAAGTTTGTTAGCTGCATTTTATATTCCAGAAGAAAAAAGAACAGATAAAAACAAAGTATTTTTTATAATACCAACAATTTTCTTGGTTATTGGTCTCTTGATTATAGTAACATATAAACCGGAATTTCTACCTGCAATGTATATTGAAGGTAGGGGACTTACAAATGCTAAATTATATTTAGAATATCTAGTAGTACTGATTATGGTTATTACATTTCTAAAGGTTCAAAAAAATTACAGAAGAACAAATAAAAGATTAGACTATTTAATTATGATTGCTCTATTATTGTCCATATTCAGTGAATATGCATTTATAAGCTACGGAAGTGTCTACGATGCATACAACTATCTGGGACACATATATAAGGCAGTTGCATACTTTTTTCTTTTTAAGGCAATTTATGTTGAAAGTATATCCATACCCTATAGGGAATTGAAAAAAGCTCAAGATGAATTACAGGAATACTCAGATAATTTAAATAATCTTGTTAGGGATAGAACAGAAGAACTAGAAAATATTAATGAAATTTTAATGAATGACATCGAAAATGCAAAATTGATGCAAAGATCACTCCTACCTGAAAAACTGCCTAAGGACTTATCTGCATCTTTTCACGCTGTATATATTCCTGCAGAGAGACTTAGTGGAGATTTTTACAATGTTATAAAACTTGATAAAGACAATGTTGCTATATATATAGGTGATGTGGCAGGCCATGGTGTATCAGCGGCAATGCTTACAGTCTTTGCAAATCAAAATATTAAGCCTGTAAAAGAAGGTAAAGTATTTGAAATAATACAACCTAGTGAAATTATGAATAGCCTTTACAACACATTTAATGTAACGAATTATAGAATTGAAACCTACCTTGTAATGCTGTATGGTGTATATAATAAAAAAACTCGTATTTTTACATACGCATCAGGTGGAATTAATGTTCCTCCCCTGTTAATAACAAGCTCAGGCCAAATAAGAGAGTTAGATGTTGAAGGATTTCCAATATGTAAGCTTGGGGATTATTTCACCCCTGAATATAAAGATGTAAGTATAGTGTTAAATCCCGGGGATAAAATACTCTTTTACACTGATGGTCTGGTGGATGTTAAAAGCAAAAGCGGTACTAAATATAACCAGAATGATTTAAAAGACTTCTTAAGTAAGAACTATTCTATGAAGGCATCAACTATAAGTTCAGCAATAAAAGGAAATTTATTTTCGAAAATAGGAACAGAAAAGATATTCGATGATGTGACTTATTTAATACTGGAAGTACAATAGCATAATTTGGGGACATTCCTTCATGGATTCGCTTTAAAAATTTGCCCACCATGAAGGTGTGACTCCATACCTTTCTTACTGAAAAACTTTGTTAAAGCCGATTTTTCAAAGTTTTCATATGTTTTTTTGAAATTATATGCTATTGACAAATAAAAATTTCTATTATAATGTAATATTCATGGATATATAAATCCTAAAAGTATGGAGGAAAAATGAAAAATTTAGTAATAGTTGAGTCTCCTACTAAAGTTAAAACGATAGAGAAGTTTTTGGGAAAAAATTACACCGTTAAAGCTTCGGTAGGACATGTACGTGATTTACCTAAAAGTAGAATAGGAATAGATATAGATAATAATTTTGAACCAAATTATATAACCATCCGAGGTAAGGGTGACGTTATAAAGGAACTTAAAAAAGAAGCAAAAAAAGCTGATAAAATATTTCTTGCAACAGACCCTGACCGTGAAGGAGAAGCTATTTCCTGGCATTTGGCTCATATTTTAAAACTAGATGAAGAACAAGAAAACAGAATTGTATTCAATGAAATTACAAAAGATGCAGTTAAAAATGCCAGCAAAAATCCAAGAAAAATTGACATGGACTTAGTCGATGCTCAACAGGCAAGACGAATTCTAGATAGGTTGGTAGGATATAATATAAGTCCCCTTTTGTGGAAAAAAATTCAAAAAGGTTTAAGTGCAGGTAGAGTTCAATCCGTTGCCTTAAAGTTAGTAATAGATAAGGAACGAGAAATAATGGATTTTAAGCCTGAAGAATATTGGACCTTGGAACTTGAAATAAAAAAATCCAGAAAAAAATTCATTGCTAAATACCTTGGAATTTTTGAAAATGATAAATTAAAGAAGGTTAAAATTCATAATCAAGATGAAATAAATAAGATTCTTGAAAGTATCGACAAAGAAAAAATTATTGTAATGAGTATTGATAAATCTAAAAGTTACTCAAGACCTAGTGCGCCTTTTACAACATCTTCCTTACAACAGGAAGCAAACAGAAGGCTTAATTTTACGTCCAGAAAAACCATGATGGTTGCACAGCAACTTTATGAAGGTGTAAATGTCAAAGGCCAAGGAAGTGTCGGTCTTGTTACTTACATTAGAACCGATTCATTTAGATTATCTGATGAAGCTATAAATAGTACAAAGGAATATATTTTATCAAAATATGGTGAAAAATATTATAAGCACAGAGTCTATAAAAAAACAAAGAAAAATGAAAACAAAGTACAGGATGCCCACGAGGCCATAAGACCTACATCAATAGACCTTACGCCTGAAAAGATTAAGGATAGCTTGACTAACGACCAATATAAGCTTTACAACCTCATATGGAAAAGATTTGTTGCATGTCAAATGTCTGATGCTGTATATGATGTAACCAAGGTTTTATTTAACAACAATGACAATATTTTTGAAAGCAGTGGAAGAATTCTAAATTTTGACGGTTTTAGGACTGTTTATAAGTATTCGGATGAAAAAGACGATAAGCTCTTTCCTGATATGGAAGTAGACGAAGTTATGGATATTTCAAACGTAGATCCTAAGCAACACTTTACTCAGCCTCCTGCACGTTACACAGAAGCTAGTCTCATAAAGGATTTAGAGGAAAAGGGTATAGGAAGACCATCTACTTATGCGCCGACAATTACGACAATTACCAGTAGAGAGTATGTGGCTAAAGAAAAAGGTTCTTTGTTTCCTACTGACATGGGCTTTTTAGTTACTGAAATGATGGAAAAGTACTTCCTTGAAATTGTAGATGAAAAATTTACTGCAGATTTGGAAGATCATTTAGACCAGGTAGCAGAAGGCAATGTAAATTGGCAAAGTGTAATTTCTGATTTTTACAGTGGTTTTAAAACAAAACTTGATATAGCAGAAAAAGAAATGGAAGAAATAGAAATTAAGGATGAAGTTTCTGACGTTAAGTGCGAAAATTGTGATGTATTCATGGTTGTTAAAAGAGGAAGGTTTGGGAAGTTTCTTGCATGTCCCAACTATCCGGAATGTAAAAACACAAAGCCCTTAAATGAAAAAGATGCACCTGAAGAAACAAACGAAGTGTGTGAAAAGTGCTCTTCTAAAATGCTTAAAAGAAGGGGTAGATACGGAGAGTTTTTGGCATGCTCTAATTACCCTGAGTGCAAGAATACAAAACCAATCATCAAGACCATTGGTGTAAAATGTCCGCGTTGTGGCGGAGAAGTTTCAATTAAGTATACAAAAGCCGGGCGGAGATTTTTTGGTTGCTCTAATTATCCAGATTGCAATTATATTTCTTGGTTTGAACCAACCAATGAAAAATGCCCTGATTGCGGAGACTTGATGGTTTTAAAAAACAATAAAGCAACATGTGTAAATAAAAAATGTGATAAAAGCGAATAAAAAGGAATAAAAAGGAAGGGGGCACACTTCTAATATCGAGTGATTCTCTGTGGGATAGCTATTAGAGGAATGTCCTATACTTGAATATCCCCAAATAAAAATAATTATTGCCAAACAAATTTGGCTGTGATATACTAATCATAATTACGCACAGATTTTGATTGTATTAGAGGTGTGCCGGCAACGGTCTTTAATATAATATGACATTTCTGGAGGTAAAACAAAAGGAGGAAAAAGAATAATGGCAATTATTAGTATGAAAAAATTGCTCGAAGCAGGGGTTCACTTTGGTCATCAGACAAGAAGATGGAATCCTAAAATGGCTGAGTACATTTTTACAGAAAGAAATGGAATCTATATTATCGATTTGCAGAAAACAAGCGATAAAGTAGATCAAGCTTACAACTTTGTTAAAGAAGTTGTAT
>CAZTML010000036.1:0-12855 GCA_964614935.1 uncultured Clostridia bacterium
ATAAGGTGTGTCCCCATACCACTTAAAGGAGAATTATGAGCGCATTTTTAGGACCAATCCATTTTTGGTTATACAATAAAATTAATATTCAAAATGATATAGTTGAAGATATTTTAGATTTTGCAGAAAAAAACAAGGAAGATATAAGAGGGAATTTATACGAGAAGTATGGTGATGGAGAGTTAAAACCCCTTGACCAAGTAATAGATGTTACAAACATACACGGTTGGCTTCAAGAGAGAGTTACAAGGGTTGAAAATAAGCTGGCATATGTTGTAACAGAGCTTACCAAGAATAATCCTGAAAACTTAGATGTTATAAAGGATATTTTTAAAGGCAAGGGTGCTGAAGTTTCAACATTTAATAAAGATTCAAGTTTAGAAGTAATATATAAGGGAATCAATGATACCCTTTTGGATGGAATGCCTTGTGACCATGCCAATTCATTAGTGTCAAATGAAAGAGATGAAGTTGTATGGAAAAGAAATGTATGTGTTCATCAGCAGTATTGGGATGGAGTCGGTGGAGATATTAAGATTTTCTACACATTAAGAGACAACTTTATCGAGGGACTCTTAAGTAAAACTGATGTTAAGTATAAAAAGATAGATGAAACAACAAGTAAGATATATAAATAACATGGTCATTATCTTAATTTATAGAAACGAGGTAAATTAATAGAATGTCCACAATAGAAAGGGTAGAGGTGAATAATGGATAGTATAGAATTAATGATTAAAGAACATGACAATATATTACGCATGTTAAAAGTAGTTAGAAAAGCTTGCTTTGGAGTCTTTAAGGGCCAAGATATAAACTATGATGATTTCAATAAAATGATTGATTTTATAAAGGTTTATGCAGATTCTCACCACCACGGCAAGGAAGAAAAGTTTCTTTTTAAAGAAATGCAGAACAACTTAGGTAAACTTGCTGAAAATTTAATAACTCACGGTATGCTGGTGGAACATGACTACGGAAGATTTTACATCAGGGAATTAACAGAAGCCTTGAAACGTGTTAAAGGTGGCGATGAAGAAAGTAAACTTGATGTAATAAGTAATGCAATAGGATATACCGCTTTGCTTGAAAGGCACATTGCAAAGGAAAATAATGCCGTATATAGTTTCGGTGTCAAAAACCTTTCAAAAGAAATAATAGATCAGGTTAATTCTAAATCTGAAGAATTTGAAAAGAAGGCCCAAGAAAAGGGAACACAAAAATATTACTTGGACTTGTTATATGAATTAGAAGAAAAATATATGTAGGAATGTTATTGCTATGAATAAGCTGCGAAGCACCATGTCATTGAGATCCTTTGTTAACATAGGATGACAAAGCGGCTACGCCCAGGATGACAACCATAGGCTCTGTAAATTACAGAGTTTTTTTATTGAATAATAGTCAGTTAAATGGTATAGTAATTAAAATAGCGAGGAGTGATGATATGGAAAAATGCACTTGTGTCAGCCATGACAGTTGCGGACATGGGACTTATTGTATAGATAATATCCCAATATTTCTGGACTTGCCTTTTGATGTTAAAGAAAGTATTATGGCCTCATCAGACCATAAGAATTATAAAAAAGGAGAAATAATATTTAGCCCTGGTGATCATTTTGATTATTTGTTTATCGTTAACAAGGGAAGAGTTAAGTTATCAAAAATTTCAGCGATGGGTAAGGAACAAATCCTAAAAATACTTGAGGTTGGGGATTTTGTTGGTGAATTAGCCCTATTTAAAGATTCTGAGTTGACTAATTTTGCTGAAGCCATGGAAAAAACCCAAATTTGCATAATAAAAAGTGAAAAAGTTCGTGAAATCATTATGCAAAGACCGGAAATTGGACTTAAATTTCTTGCAAAGTACACAGAAAGAATCCAGCAATCTGAAGTAATCATTGAGCAGATAAGCTTAAGAGAAGTGGAACAAAGAATTGCAAATTACTTAGTATCAGAGGTAGAAAAAAACGATATTAAAATTAAAAATGGCGAATATGTTATAAACCTTCCTGTAACGAAAAGTGTTTTATCTTCCATGTTGGGAACAACTAAGGAAACTCTCAGCCGTAAGCTTTCTTCATTGCAGGAAGAAGGTTTTATAAGGCTTGAAGGACATAGAAAAATAATAATTACTGATTTTGAAAGTTTAGAAGATATGCAATAAAAATGTCATTGTTATCTCTTTGTCATTGCTATGAATAACACTTCGAGGGCGCAGCCCTCGAAGTGTCAATCTCATCCTTTAAAACCTGAAATCCTTCGCTTCGCTCAGGATGACAAAGTTGAACCTATTCGCTTACCGTGGTGTGAATAACACTAACTGCTATACTAAGTTTCTGCCAAATTCCCTGCATCTTTCTAAAGCTTCTTCATCAGGATTCCATAATTCCCTTATACCATCATTTACTACATCAAACTTGGCTTCCTTTAAAAGCCCTGTAATAATTTTCACGGATTCACCGGACCAACCGTAACTTCCAAAGGCAGCAGCTTTTTTATTTGTAAATTTCATGCCCTTAACCATTTCCAAGAGTCCTGCCACAGCAGAAAGAATTCCGTTATTAATTGTAGAAGAACCCATAAGAATCATTTTGGACTTGAAGATTTCTGTAATAATGTCGTTCTTATCTCTTTTTGCACAGTTATACAATTTAACATTAACATCCTTATCCTTTGATTGTATACCTTCTGCAATAGCTTCAGCCATTCTTCTTGTACCGTTCCACATTGTGTCATAAACAATAGTAATTTGATTTTCTTGATATGAGTTTGCCCATTCTACATACTTAGTAATTATTTGTAGAGGATTATCTCTCCATATTATACCGTGGCTAGGGCATATCATTTCTATAGGTATATCTAAAGCTACAACCTCGTCGATTTTCTTAGTAACAAACTTACTGAATGGAGTTAATATATTGGCATAATATTTAATTGCTTCGGCGTATAATTCAGCTTGATCTACCTTGTCATTGTACATTAATTCTGATGCATAGTGCTGACCGAAGGCATCGTTAGAGAATAAAATATTTTCACCTGACATATATGTCATCATTGAATCAGGCCAATGGAGCATTCTTGCTTCAACAAAGATCAATTTGTTTTTGCCTATATCTAAAGTATCTCCAGTTTTAACTTCAACAAAATTCCAATCTTTATGGTGATGACCCTTAATAATTTTAGCTCCATTAGGTGTGCAGTATATAGGAGTGTCCGGAATTTCCTCCATTAATTCAGCTAATGCACCTGAATGGTCTATTTCGTTATGGTTCATTATTATGTAGTCAATGTCTTTTAAATCAATTTCGTTCTTTAGGTTGGTTACAAACTCACTCGAAAATGGTGCCCATACTGTGTCCATTAAAACAGTTTTTTCATCTCTTATTAAATAAGAATTATAAGATGAACCTTTGTGAGTGGAATACTCATCTCCATGAAACTTATTTAACTCCCAGTCAATTTTCCCTACCCAAGTTACTGTATCACTAACTTTAAACATAATCTCCTCCTAAGGTTTATTGTATTATTATAAATTTATCATATTACTTAATATACCATAAATAATTGATTTAAATCAACAAAATCATAAGTTTTTACTAAATTTCGAACATCAAACTCAGCTACTAGCATTCTGGGGACAGACCTTGAAATTCCAGATACCTAAATCAATCCTTCAACAACAGTGAATAAAGATATATTATTCTATTATTGCAAATAATGGTATTGTTATGTATAATAGTTAAAATATTAAAGGACAGGTGGCAATATGAAGATAAAAAATGTTGGATTGATTGGAATGGGTGCAATTGGAACAGTTTACGGTAGAATATTATATAATCATTTTCATGATGATTTTAAAGTCATAGCTGATCCTTCGAGAAAAGAAAAACTTCAGAAATCAGGCTTTACATTAAATAAAGAAACTTTTTTCCCTAAAGTTATATCAGAGGGAGATATAAAAGAAGTATTTGACTTAATAATATTTTGTGTTAAAAATTATCAATTAGATGGGGCAATAGAAGATGTTAAAAGTTTCGTAGGTAAAAATACAGTCTTGATAACATTTTTAAACGGCGTTACCGCAAGAGACAGAATACATAATGCATTTCCTAATAACAAAACCCTTTATGGTTTAGCTATGAGAATTGACGCTGAAAAAACTGATCAGGGCTTTATTAATACTGAGGATGGGGAAATTCATTTTGGTGAAGCAGATAATAAAATTATTTCTCCTGAGGTTAAAGCAGTACAGGTATGTTTCAATGAAGCAGGAATTGAAAATATTGTGTTCCCAGATATGATTAGGATGATTTGGAAGAAATTCATGCTCAATGTGGGAGCAAATCAAGTAACTGCTGTTACAAGGGCTCAATACGGAAAGTTAACCCACTTAGAGTCAAATTTGACCTTGTTTAAGGATGCAATGAGTGAAGTTCTATCAATAGCCAAGGCATTAAAGATTGATTTAAAAGAAGAGGACATTGATGAATTTGTTACTTTGATGGATGGATTTTCGCCAATTGGTAGGACATCTATGCTCCAGGATGTGGAAGCTAAAAGGAAGACGGAAGTTGATTATTTTGCCGGTACTGTAATAGAACTTGGCAAGGAACTTAATATAGCTACACCTATAAATTATGTGCTTTATAATATAATAAAATCTATCGAACAGCTATATTAAATAGTTGTTTTAAGGAGTTTAAAATATTTGACAATAGTTTCTTAAAATTATATAATATTTTCATAAAATAGTTTGTTAAAACAGCGAAAATCGCTGTTTTTTAGATAGGAGTTTTTATGAAGAAAAAAGTTATGGTTGCTATGAGCGGGGGAGTAGACTCGTCTGTTGCTGCTGTCCTTCTCAGAGACCAAGGTTATGATATATGCGGGGCAACTTTAAAATTGTTCAGCGATGATGATGTATTAATGTCTTGTGACACAAGAACAAGAACATGTTGCTCTTTAGATGATGTAGAAGATGCAAGAAGTGTCTGCTATAAATTAGGTATAGAACACTTTGTCTTTAATTTTAAGGATACATTCCAGGACCAAGTTATACAAAAATTCGCTAAGACCTATATAGAAGGCTCTACACCAAATCCCTGCATCGATTGCAACAGATATATTAAGTTTAGCAAATTGATTCAAAGAGCACTTTTAATGGAAAAAGATTATATTGCAACAGGTCATTATGGCCAGATAGAATATGACTCTGTCAGTGGCAGATATTTATTGAAAAAAGCCCGTGATTTATCAAAGGACCAAAGTTATGTGCTTTATGTTCTCAATCAACACGACTTGTCAAGAACCTTGCTTCCCTTAGGGGGGATGTTAAAAACTGAAGCGAGAAAAACAGCTGAAGAAAGAGACCTAATAAATGCAAGAAAGCCTGACAGTCAGGATATATGCTTTGTAAAAGATGGCGATTATGCAGGATTCTTGGAAAATATGATGGGTGTAGAATCAAAACCTGGAAACTTTGTTGACCCTCAAGGAAATGTAGTGGGCCAGCACAAAGGTATCATTCATTATACAGTAGGCCAACGCAAGGGACTTGGTATTGCATTAGGAGAACCTGCTTATGTTATTAACAAAAACAAAGAATATAATAGGGTTACAATAGGTAAAGAAGAAGATTTATATTCAAAAAGGTTATTAGCAGGGGATTTAAATATGATAGCTGTGGAAAAGTTGACTGGACCCATGAAGGCGAAAGTTAAAACAAGGTACAGCCAGAAGGAAACAGAGGCGATTATACATCCTGAAGGAGAAGATAGGATTCTTGTTGAGTTTAAAGACAAACAACGTGCAATAACACCAGGCCAGGCAGTAGTTTTTTATGACGGTGATATAGTTATAGGAGGAGGGACCATTATTTAAGGTCCCTTCCTGTTTCTTTTAATATTTCAACATATAAAATAAGTTCTTCTTTGGAGGTTATATTTAGCTTTGAATATATATGTTTTGTGTGAGTTTTAATAGTATTTATGCTTAAACATAAGGATTCAGAAATTTCTTTAGCATTGTATTGCTGGGCATATAAATTGAATACAGTACGTTCTGCAGGAGAGAGGGACTTAATATTATTCAAAAATTCATTGAGGATTATTGAATTAGGGTTTGTCTCTTTTTCTATATCCTCTTCTTCCTTATTTGATAGAAATTCTATTAATTCGTCAATTTCTAATATATTTGTTTTTTTATTAACTTTTGACTTGGTTTTTATAATATCGATACCCCTTACTATTGGCACAATATAAAATTTGCTTAAAATAAAGGATATAACAATTCCTAATATCATTAGGATTGCACTTATATATATAAGTCTTAAATTCGTTTTAAATACAAGAGAGCTTATATCTTCTTGTGGGACCATCAAAGCTAAAGCCCACTTTTCATCACTAAAGGCTGAATCCTCAGGGTACATTTTTAATAACTCGTGGTATCCCATGAAAGAATTATTTTCATTACCATAAATATAGAGAGACTTTTTACCAGATCTAATCTTTAAATCAGAATCATTAATTGCACCCTTTGCAGAATAACTACCAGAAAACAAAGCCCCTTCTGTTTTTAAAATGCCATTTTCCATAGGTGAAATTAGGGCAAAAATTCTATCATACATGGTGCTATCAGGCATGTTTGACAATTTAAAAAGCATGTAGCTTACATCAAAACCGCAGACTCCAAAAGCCTTTCCTTCAGTATCAATAAGAGGCACAGAACACATCATTATTTTATCTGTAGTTTCAGGAAATGTAAATGCTTGGCTCCAATAATAGAGCTTTGATAAGCCTATATCTCCGTTTGCATTATCCATGGGCTCATAATAATAAGGTGAATCTTTTACATTAAACTCCATTCTCCATTGGGGGTGGAGGGGTAGGGAATTCATGTAGGCAAGGTCAGCAATCCCCCTTAATGTATAAATAGTAGGGCTTGTGGAAGAGACTATGTTAGGTTCCATATTTTTCAGATAAAGACCTGCTTTGGAATTATGAGAATTGTCAACCCTTGTGTTTACTGTTGCATCCAAGATTACAAAAGCACCACTACTTTTTGACCTATGTAAATAAAGGATAACTTGTGGAAGTTGGTCATTCAAAACTTCTTTCAAAAGGTCAGGATTATTCTGCAAGTCCTTGGTAGACAAGTTTCTTTCTCGCAAATGACTTTCTATACTCAGGGAAAGAGACCGAGAAAAACCTACTGCTTCTGCGGCAAGATTATCATATATAGAAGCAGTATTTTTAAAAATAAGTTTATGCTGATTTTTTATATAAATTTCACTTTTTTTTAATCCGGCAGTAATATTTCCTGTTACGAACATAATAATTAAAACACCTAAGAGTATTGTAATAACAAGAACTAATAAGAAGACAAATAATCTAAGGCGCAAAGTGAATTTAATTCTATATTTAACAGCCAAATTTATCACCTCTGAAGGGTAAATTCTAAATATTTATTTTTAATTGCAGCATTATAAGCATCTTTTTCATTCATTGTATTTAATAAATTGAAATATTCAGTTTTAGATTCTAAAGCATATTCTTTCATGTTTTCGTTGAAATTCCCTTGTAGGCCATCAAAGTTTTCAATAATAGGTGTGTAAAAAAAACTATATTCTTCAGTCATTTCTTTCGTGGTTTGTAAAAGCATTCTCATTTTTTTATCTTCTATATTATTTTTGTTAGCTTCAATCATGTTATTTGATTCTCTTGTTACAGGTATGTAGCCAGTTGACGATACAAATTTTAAGTTCTGTTCAGGGCTTGTAAACCATTTAAGAAATAGGCTTGCTGCATACTCCTTTCTTTGATCAGATTTGAAAATACACATACCTCCACCACGTTGAAGAGCCACATTTTCTCCACCTTCAATTATAGGATAAGGTAAAATTAAAAATTCAGCACCTTCTGTCAAATTATCATCATATGTGACTATGTCAGAGTAAAAGAGGACACCTGCTGTAGACCCAATGCTTGCAACGACGTTTCCTGTTTTTATAAGATCGGAACCATACCCATCATATATAGCTACATGACCTTTTACAGCCGGTTCAAAATAATATTTCCAAAAATCTTCGAATGTAGGGGAAGTTAAATTAAGTTTAAGCTTGTCTCCAACAATGAAATCTTCACCTGACTGCCTGTAAATTGTTTGAGCCATGTTAAAGAGAGAATCGTAAGTTATGAAGGCCTTACCGTCATTTTCAATATCCGGTGTTAGGTTATCTGTCCAGATGTAATATTTTTCAGCAGTAGCTTTAATTCCTTCAAAGCTATATAAGTCATTGTAACTTACATCAGTTTCTTTCATGAATTTGTTGAATATAGTAGTGTTTAAAAACATTACTTCAGTAGATTTTGCTGTAGGGAGGACATAAAGCTTACCATCAGGTAGCCTTCCTTCTTCCACAAATTCAGAAATAAATAATGACAATTCTTCTTTTGAAAAATAGTCTTCAATATTAGCCAATAATCCCTTTTCAGCCAGCATGAGGGCTGTATTAGGATATAAGGTTGTAATATCAGGTAAGTCGGGAGAACCAGGTTCATCGTTGACTACCATTTTCAATTTCTCTAATATTGTTGCCGAACCGGTAAGCGATGTTACATTTATAATAATTCCTTTTTCTCTTCCTAGAGTATCGTTAAATTCATCTATAAGGCTGTCCATTGTATCTTTCATTAGACCACCGTAATTATGCCACAAATTTATAGTAACCGGGTTTTTTGCACTTAGCAAATCACCACTAGAGCAGCTAGTTAAGATCAGTGTGCAAACACTACAAAATACAAGAAATCTTTTCACTATAAACCTCCCTGAAAACGATTGTCTTAATTATATCACATTCATTATTTACTTCCAAGTAAAAATAATGTAAAGAAGATAAATTCATCCTTGTTTTTTTGTGAAAAATCACCCTCAGGGTGATTACAAATACAACAAATACTAATATAATAAGATTGGATATATCCAACAAGGAGGGAATATGAATGAAAAGAGTTGCTATTATAATAATTGTTTTGTTACTAATATCCACTGCTTGCGGAACAAAACAAAAAATGGAAGACAAATTAACTGAAAAGATTATTGAGCAAGCTATTGGTGCAGATGTAGACATAGATGGAGACGAAGTAACCATATCAACAGAAGAAGGTGATTATTCAATAGGCTCAACTGAATGGCCTAGTACTGAATTGTCTCGTAAGATTCCTGAATTTAAAAAGGGGAAAATTGCTAGTGTCATGAGTAGTGAAGCATACTTGTTAATATTAATTGAAGAAGTTGATGAAAAGGACTTCATGAATTATTATGATGATGTAAAAGGGGAATTTAACAAGGAATCTTACGAGACAAAAACTAATGATACAATAGCTTATGTAGCAAATAATGATGAAGGTATAGTTGTAATGATATCTTATAATGCAGGAGACGATACCGTAACAATTTCTAGTAATCTACCAGAAAATGATTGACAATACTAACGGTTATTAGCAATAAAAGCAAGAAAAAAATGGCGTGCATTCGCCATTTTTTAATTTAATCTTATTCAGGTGAAAATTCGTCTTTTCCAACACCGCATAGTGGGCAAACCCAATCTTCCGGTAGAGATTCAAATGAAGTTCCGGGTGCTACTCCGTTATCTGGATCTCCTTCAGCAGGATCATATACATAACCGCATGCATCACAAACATATTTTTGCATAGAAACCTCCTTAAAAAATTTATGTAAAGATATTTATATTTTAAACTATATTCAAAGAATGTCAACTATAAAAGAGCAAAAAAGTTGGGGATATTCTTCTATATCCAATAAAACACCCTAAAAAGGATGTTTACCCATACATTTTTCTGGACACAAATAATATTTATATATATAATGGTGTAAACTAATTGAGGGACATTATGGCTATAAATAAAGTCGTGAGAGCTGCTTTGAAAGCTCTGTCATATAATGAATATGATATTAAGGAAAATTTGCAATTACATAGAAATTTTGTTAACTTAACTCGGAGACATATTTTAAAACCCTTATATAAAACTTGGGATTTTAAAATAGCTTCAAAAAACTATAACATTCCTGTACGTGTATTTTATCCAGAAGAGGAAACTGATAGACCCTTGCTCATGTTTTTTCACGGTGGTGGTTGGGTATCTGGAAATATAGACACCTATGATAAAGTCTGTACAAATATGGCAAGGCTTACTAACCATATGGTTGTGTCAGTTGATTATAGGCTTGCTCCCGAAAACCCATTTCCAATGGGCTTGGAGGACTGCTATGCAGTAGCAAAGGCTTTTATAACAAATTGTGAAATCAATGATCGGGAAGTTATATTAATAGGTGATAGTGCCGGAGGCAATCTGGCGGCAGCTGTTTCCTTGTTGGCAAATGAGAGAGAAGAATTTAAAATTAATAAGCAAATATTAATATATCCATCAACATACAATGACCATACTGAAAATTCTCCATTTAAGTCTGTTGTGGAGAATGGAAGTGATTACTTATTGACTTCCAAGAGAGTAACAGACTACATGGATTTATACAAGTCCAAGGATGAAGATATGTTT
This sequence comes from uncultured Clostridia bacterium, assembly GCA_964614935.1. Taxonomy (GTDB): domain Bacteria; phylum Bacillota; class Clostridia; order Tissierellales; family Sedimentibacteraceae; genus Sedimentibacter. Next base: position 10,581 of record CAZTML010000036.1, read on the forward strand.
AGTCCTTACTTTGCACCCCTACTTTCAAAGGATTTATCCAATCAACCAAGTACTTTGGTTATAACTGCTGAATACGATCCCTTGCGAGATGAAGGTGAAGAATACGGCAGAAGGTTGAGAGGGGCAGGCAATTATACGGAAATATACAGAATAAAAGATGCTCTACACGGCTTCTTTTCCCTTCCTCCAAGATTTCCACAGGTTAAATTATGCTATGAAATAATTAACCGCTTTTTATATGAGGTGAAGAATTGAAAAATAAAAAAATATCTGAGTGGAGCAAGTTAGATAATGCCGCTAAAATTTTTCCTGCAAACAGTAAAAAAAGCGACACTAAGGTATTCAGATTTGCATGTGAATTAAATGATGTAGTGGACCAAGAAATTCTTCAAAAGGCCCTTGATATAACATTGGAAGCATTTCCTTTTTACAGGTCAATAATAAAGAGTGGTCTTTTTTGGTATTATTTTGAGAAGAGTCGTTTTGAAGCTCTTGTAACTGAAGAAAATATTCCCCCAAGCTCCACCCTATATGATAAAAACAATAAAACATTGCTCTTTAGAGTTATGTATTATAGGAAAAGAATCTCCTTTGAAGTATATCATGCCTTATCTGATGGGGCAGGAGCACTACAATTTTTCAGAACATTAGTTTTTTATTACATAACCATTAAATACAAACATGCTTTAGAAGGCAAACAACCTATTTTAGATATCGATGCTTCCAAGACACAAAAAATGGATGATAGTTTTCAAAAATATTATACGGTTGAGAAGACACGTCCTAAAAAGAAAGCTATAAAGGCTTTTAAAATAAGAGGGGCAAAAATACCAGAATACCGTATAAGTGTAATTGAAGGTACAATACCAGTTGATAAAATACTGCCTAAGGTTAAGGAGTACAACGCATCCTTGACAATATTTTTGGCGGCCATTTTAATGTGTGCGATTAATGAAGACATTCCGGCCAGGTTAAAAAAGAAACCGGTCGTTTTGAGTATTCCTGTAAACTTAAGAAACTATTACTACTCACAGACAGCCCGTAATTTTTTTGGGGTTATAAATGTTGATTATGACTTTTCCAGAGGAAGCGATGATTTAACAGAGGTAATTAAAGTTTTAAAAGATAAGTTTAAAGAAAATTTAACACCGGATGTTCTAGGAAGAAGAATCAACCGCTTAGCCTCCTTAGAAAATAACTACATGTTGAGACTTATACCACTAGCAATAAAAAACTTAGCTTTAAAAATTGCATATGCTGCAGTAGATAAGAGTTATACTTCAACCTTGTCCAATGTTGGAGTCATAAACATGCCGGAAGATATTAAACCCTTTATAAATTCTTTCGATATTTTTGTTTCCACCAGCAGTATTCAAGCCTGTCTGTGCTCATTTGAAAACACACTGAGAATTAGCTTTACTTCAGCATTTATAAGTACTGAAATACAAAGGCGTTTCTTTAAAACCTTGACTGACATGGGAATACCTGTAACCATAGAGTCTAATATAATTAATGAAGAACTGGAGTTAGACAAATGAAGTATTGTAACAATTGTAATGTTAATGTTGTAGGGAAAAGAAAGATTTGCCCTTTATGCCAAGAACGTGTAAGTGGAGACACATATCAAGAAGAAGTTTTTCCAAGAGTATTGTTTGTCTACAAAGAATATTCCCAGCTTTTTAAGTTTATGCTTTTGATTTCAATAATAATAGCAACTCTTGCTGTATCAGCAAATATATTGCTTCCTGATACTGGTGCTTGGTCAATATTTATATTAGGAGTCTTAGGTTCCGTATGGGCAAGTTTAATTAATTTAATTAACCAGCGCAAAAATATACCAAAAAATATTTGGTACCAGGTTTTAACCATATCTGCAATTGCTTTATTATGGGACTTTTTAATGGGTTGGAGAGGTTGGTCAATTAATTATGTCATACCTTTAGCTTGTGTATTTGCTATGATATCTATGGCAATAATTTCCAAAATCAGAAAACTTCATATAGAGGATTATATTTTATATATAATAATTGATGGCTTATTTGGAATAATTCCTGTAATTTTCATTTTAATAGGGCTTTTGGATGTTTTATATCCTTCTGTTATATGCATAGCAACAAGTGTTATCTCTCTGTCAACAATTGTAATTTTTGAAGAAAAAAGTTTAATAGCAGAAATTAAAAGAAGGCTGCATGTGTAGTTATTGTTATGAATACACGTAAGTGTCATTGCTATGAATAAGCTGCGAAGCAGCGTGTCATTCTGAACCGCAGGTGAA
>CAZTML010000037.1:0-12634 GCA_964614935.1 uncultured Clostridia bacterium
TTGCTCGCCAAAATACAGTATTTGCTATTGGCATAAAAGTAATTGTTCTTATACTTAGTGCTTTTGGATTAACTACAATGTGGGCAGCAATATTTGCTGATGTAGGGGTAACAATAATTGCTGTATTAAATGCTTTCAGAGCATTAAATGTAAAAAATCTTTAATATGATAGAATGGCTCTCTGCATAACTTCTGTAAGAGGTCCATTCTATTTAGTTTTTTGTATTAATAAGATGTATTAAATAATTTATAAAAAATTAAGGATGAGAGAATATTATATTGAGTTGTATTAAAACTGTTAAATATGAAAAAATATATTTTTAATTCTGACTATAATGTAAGGCTGGTTGATACTATACGAGGAGAGATAACCGTGAAAAAAGGACAAACTATACTATTGGTTGATGATGAAGTCAAAATTACAAAAGTTTTACAAGCTTACCTTGAAAAAGGAGGTTATAATACTTTAATTGCACATGATGGACAATGTGCCTGGACATTATTTCAAAGTCAAGAAATATCTCTTGTCGTTTTAGATTTGATGCTTCCGGATATTAAAGGTGAAGAGATTTGCCGCAGAATTCGAACTCAATCGCGTGTCCCCATTATCATTCTGACAGCGAAATCAGAGGAAAGTGATCTTTTAGAAGGTTTAAAAATAGGGGCTGATGACTATTTGATAAAGCCATTCAGCCCACGGACTGTAGTTGCAAAAATTGAGGCCGTGTTACGACGAACTGAGTGTGATGAATTGGTAAGCAAACCTGTTTCTTTTAATGATGGATATTTGGTAATAGATTTTCAAAACAGTGTTGTAAAAAAACAAGGAGAAGTATTAAATTTAACGCCAACAGAGGTTAAGCTTTTGGGTACATTAGCTAAAGCTCCAAATCGAACTTTTACAAGAGATCAGCTGATTAAATTTGCACTTGATGATAATTTTGATGGTTATGACCGCAGTATTGATACCTATATCAAAAGTATACGTTGTAAAATTGAGCCGGATCGGAAAAAGCCCAGTTTTATTGTTACAGTTCACGGAATTGGATACAAGTTTGCATCCCAGGTAAATCTTGATATAAAAGGAGAGCAATCACGATGAAAACTCTCAAAATTAGAATCGTTTTATCCTTCTCTGCTTTGCTGCTTTTGACGATTGGAGCATTAAGCTTAGTTTTTAACTTTACTATTGACGGCTTGTTTGAGAAATATGCTTATCATCAGCGTGAACAGCAGATAAAACAGATTATTAAGCAAGTAAATGCCTTATATATACCTAGTTTATTAAATTATAATATAGAAGGGCTTGAATTGATTGGTAATGCGGCTTTACAAAACGGAATTATAATTCATGTGCAAACTATTAATCGAGAAATTGATTGGGATATTTCGACCCACAAATCTCAGGAATGTCAACTAATGCTGCAAAATGCTGAAAAAAATATGCACAGCCGGTATCCATCTTTTAATGGAGGGTATGAGCAAGAAACCTTTGACCTACTCTACCAAGGTTCTCAGGTTGGATACCTTACTATCGGCTATTATGGACCATATTCTTTAGATGATAATGAACTACAGCTTCTCGATTCATTAAATAAGGTGCTATCTGGGCTAGGTATTGTCTTTTTACTGTCTGCCATAGCATTGGGCGGCTATGTGGCGACATATCTTTCAAAACCTATTCGTACTGTAGTCAATGCAACTCAGGAGATTGCAAAAGGCAGTTACGGAACACAGATTAATGAGAAATTCAATACAATAGAGGTTATAGACTTAATCAGTTCTGTTAATGAAATGTCAATGGCACTTAAAGTAAAAGACCAGCAAAAACGTCAGATGACAGCGGATGTTGCGCATGAGTTAAGAACACCACTTACCAATCTACAAAGTCATATGGAAGCAATCATTGATGAGATATGGGAACCAACCCCAGATTTGATTCAAAGCTGTCATGCTGAAATCCTTAGGCTGACAAATATTGTTAATCAATTGTTGGAGTTGAGCCAATTAGAAGATTGTAAAATAATATTGAACAAGGATATGTTATCGGTCTATGAATTTATTGACGGACTGTTCCGTGACTTTGTAATTGCCGCTAAAGATAAAGGCATAACATTAAATGTGGATATTCTGAACAGTTCAGCATATATTTTTGCTGATGTAAATCGTTTGAAGGAGTGTATGGTTAATCTGATCGCAAATGCAATTCAATTCACTCCACGTGGAGGTACGATAACTATTTTATATCGGACAGATGCATATGCAGATTACCTTGAGGTAAAAGATACGGGATTTGGAATTTCCCCTGATGATTTGCCAAATTTATTTGAGCGATTTTACCGTGTGGAAAAATCAAGAAATCAAAGAACCGGCGGCATGGGCATTGGACTATCTATTACAAAGGCTATTGTTGATGTTCATGGCGGTTCTATTTCAGTACAAAGTGCAATGGGTAAAGGTTCAACTTTTACAATCGCACTACCCAAAGCACCGTTTGTTTAATCATGTTTAAATATATAGATATGCTATACTAAATAGGGACATACACAATTACTTGCTATGTAAGATATATTTTTTGTATGCATTTCAACTTAAATAGTCATAAGGATTGCGTATTGATCCGTTGGCTCTCACTTCAAAATGACTATGATTTCCGGTTGATAATCCGGTAGAACCTACTTTTGCAATTGACTGCCCTTGATAAACTCGTTCTCCGGTAGAAACCAGCAATGAAGAATTATGAGCATAGTATGTTTGAGTACCATTATCGTGGGTTATGATAACTAAGTTTCCATAATCTCCGCTCCAACCGGAAAAAGTCACACGCCCCCCATCAGAAGCCTTAACGGCAGTTCCGTAAGGAGCTGCTATATCCAGTCCAGCATGATAACTCATACCACCAAAAATGTAGCGGTTACCTGTACGGGATGTTATTTTTCCAGACACTGGCCAAATATATGTCCCGTAAGATGCAGTTTTGGGACGAGGTGTTATACCTTTTGCAATGACGGTCTTTGTCGGTTCCTCTATTGTAATGGTATCAATAACTTTGCGATTTATTTCCTTGCCGTTCATATATGTAACGTAGGCAGTAATTTGAGCATATCCATCTGTTCCTTTTATTTTTGTTTTGGAATCTCCAACATACATCGAAGTATCTTCAATATATTCAATTGGACTTTCTATTGGTTCAGTGTAAGTGAGCTTATTCACTGTTTTAATCGACAAGAATGGTACTGGTTTTTTTATAATGATTACATCACCAATCATAAGTTTATCAAGATCGGCATTTGGATTAAGTTCCATAAGTTCATTGAGTTTCATTCCATGTTCAGAAGCAATTTCACTATATGTATCTCCTTTAACAGCTGTATATGTTACAACTTCTTCTGTATTGGAAGTGAGCATTTTATAAATAGCCGTCAAATCGCTTTGAGTATCAATAGAGGTATAGTCATAGGTAATGGACACATCCTGTTCAAACTGGTACTCAATGGTGCTTTCATTAGTGTATTGTGAAGCTACCTTATTCAAAAGATCCTGAAGAACTGCTTTATCTTCCGATGCACCAATTGTTTCACCATTTACTGTTAAAACATAATTTTTTTTAAGCTCATCTACTTGACGAAGCAAAGACGTTTTTAGTTCATTAACGGAGGCTAGTTCATCTTTTGCTGTAAGAGTCAAACTGAATTCAGTATTTTCATCTAGTTTATATTCTTTTCCTAAAATTTCAGTCGCCTGTGTTTCAACATAGTCAACTGCACTTTCATACAGCTCAGTGTCTGCAACAATTCCTATATTCTCTCCATTAACTTTTATAGCATATGCCGGTACATAGAAAGACTGTATTATAAGAACAGCTGTAACAATTATAGTTGCAACAAAAATAATTAAAGAATGTTGTTTTTGCAAATTAAATGTCTGAATTTTCTTTTCATTACAAGATTGATGTTTTGGCAATTTTTTTTTCACTTTACTTATGATTTTACTTATTAAGTTTATCATTTTCATTACATATTTCATGATTAACATCTCCTTTTTCTATATTTTGAGATAACATTTTGAGCTAACTGTTTAACTCACATTTTGTAAGATTGTCGACGTTTAACCGTGCCTATAAGGATACATTATAAATGTGTCGAAAATATGGGGATATAAAAAAATTAATAAATTTTGTCATAAAAAATATAGGAGCAAATAAATTCCCCATATTTTCACCATATTTTAAAGTTACTATGCAAAAAATACTTTATACCATTTTTATCCTCATAAAATCCCCACATTTATTTTTTATACTGTATTACAAAAGCAATGCGATTTATAAATAATAGGAGGGATTAAATGAATGAGGATAATAAATCTCATGATACAGAACAGGAACATACTCAAGATGATGTGACAAAGCCAGCAGATTCTCATATATCTGGGGAAAGTTCTGTTATTGCTGACCTTTTACATGTTCTGGGCTTAAAGAGTAAAGTACATAATACTCAAAAAACAGACGGGAAGTTGGAAATTCTACCGGATAATCCTGTCGACATTGATGCTTTGGAACCAGAAAAGTTGCTAGAACTTCCTTATTCTGAAGACAATGGAGATGGCTATTCACAGAATGATTTTACGATTTCCAATCACCGTAAAAGAACAAAGCTTAAAATAGCTATTTTTATCTTAGTTGGAGGTATTGTACTGATAAAATTTGCACCTTATTTGCTTGAACCTGCGCCTCCTTATCCAGATGTTGTAGGTTCTTATAATGACAAGTATATTACGATTGAGCAACTTCAAAAATTCATTTCTATGGAGCAAGATAAAGAGGGAGAATACTTAGCTCATCCAGTAGATTCCCTGAATTACTATCAGCAAATGGTAACCATGTTCGCGGTAGAGCAAATGATTCAAGACTGGGCAGAAGCAAAAGGCATCACTCAACGAGAAGATGTACAACACGGTATGAATGACCTGCTAAATGATGCTACTGTCCAACAATATATTTCACAACTGCACGATGAAAATATCATGCCAGAATCCATTTCAAGCTGGGAAGTCCAACAGTATTACCAAGAAAATCAAGCTGATTACACAGGTAAAACTTTGTCTGAAGTGGAAGGTGAAATCAGGCAAAAACTGGCGGCGGAAAAAGATGAAGATTTTTTCCCCAAATATATAGAGGAGCTAAAGAAGACGGCAGGTCTTCAGGTAAACTTTGATAATCTCAAGGTGACTGAGCCAACAGAGGATGAAATCTCTGAGTATTATAATGAAAATATAGCAGAGTATCAAACATTAGATATTGCAAAATATATGGAAATTCGGATTAAGTCAACTGACATATCTTTGTCCGCAACTGATGCAATTCGTAAAATACGTTCAGGCGAAAGTTTTGAGAGTGTTGCTACCAACTTCTCTCAAGATGGAAAAATTATTACAAATACTATAGAAAGGGGTAGTGGAGAGGCTAACTTAGAAGCCGTGATATGGAAAATGAAGATTGGTGAAATTAGTGATCCCATTGTCAATTCGGATGGATCAAGCAGTATTATAAAACTGCTTGAATATACAAAAGCCGGAGCAAAACCTCTTTCTGCCGTTAAATCTGATATTCTAAACATACTTATTTCTAAAAATATGGAGCGAGAATATACGTTGCGTAAAAGTGAAATGCTGTTTAGCATCCACAGTCGCCGGTATACGTTAGGAGAATTTTATGTTGAATTCAATGAGTTATCTGATGTGTATCAGTCTGAATTTTTAACATTCGAAACAAAAAAGCAATTGGTTGAACAGATGATCGCACGTGAACTGTTGCTTGAAAAAAGTGCAGACAAGTCTTCGAGCGCAAATGAAGAACATGGATATGAGGAAATGAAAATCCAGTATTTATCGCAAATACTTCACAAAGACGAAGTTGATGGAAAACTGGCAGAACCCAATGAAGAAGAGATTCGACAATTTTATCAAGAAAATAAAGAGAGTATGGTTATTCCTGCAACTGTTCAACTTAATCTGATATGGATAGATCAGGGGCAAAACGGTGAGAAGAAAGAACAGGCTCTTAAAAAAGCAAATGAAGCACTTGCTACAATTAAGGGTGGAACATCTTTTGCCGAGGTCGCTAAGCAGTATTCAGAAGATGCTTCAGCTGACTTTGGTGGTCAAATTGAAGGAGAGCTTTACGAAGATTATCTTATTCCCCCATTGGCAAAAGCAGCCTTCGAGTTAAAGGTAGGCGATGTCAGCCAAGTATTGGAGTATTCAAATGGCTACTACATACTACAAGTCAGAGATAGAACTGAAGCACAACAACAAAGCTATGAGGAAGCTTACGAAGGAATAAAAAATCATATTAATGAGCTACAGCATGAGCAACTGGAGATGGAAATGGAAAAGACCATGTTAGATAATGCAAACTTTACCATTTATAACAAAACTATTCGAAGTATGCTTAAAAAGACCTAAAATTATTTGGAATGAGTCAATCATTAATAATACAATGATTAATATTTAAGGAGTGTAAGTATGGGACGAAAAGAAAAAACCATTTTAATCACTATTATCGCAAACATCGTGCTAATTGCGCTTCGATTCTTTTTGGCAAATTTGTCAGGGAGTATCGGATTACAAGCAAATGCATGGCATTCATTTACAGATTTGTTTGTTACAAGCGTGGTATTTGTAGGACTTATGATAACTCGATATGGAGCACAAAAGCTCAAGCTCGCAAGTAAAAAGGCTGAACATATTTTAGCTATCTTTGTTTCTATATTCATTTTTTATATGGGAATTGAAATTCTTTCGGATGCATTAAGTAGCGAAATGACTGAACTTCGCTATGTACCCTTTGTTGCAGCAGGGGCTTTCATTGGTGTTATAATCAACTATTTTATGGCTCGCTATAAAATCTATGTTGGAGAGCAAACCGGTTCTCAAAGTTTGATCGCAGATGGATATCATTCTAAAATGGACATGTATAGCTCCATTGCGGTATTAGTCGGTCTGTTAGGTTCACTATTTAGTATGCCTAGTTTAGACAAAATTTCTGCTCTTGTAGTTATGGTTCTACTGATGATAGCAGGTTATGAAATTTTTACATCTAACCTTAGGATGCTGCTTCATCCAGAGGAGGATTCTGATGATGCTGGGCATGTTCATCATCATCATGGATTTGTGCAAAGTAAAAAAATGTATGCAGGTGTAGGTGGCATTTTGGCTGTTGCCTATCTGCTGTCTGGAATTTATGTTGTGCAATGGGATGAAAGCGGAGTAGTTAGACGCTTCGGTGAGGTTGTAAACGCCGATGTATCTTCGGGCATTCATTATCGATTACCATTCCCCATTGAACAGGTAACATTGATAAAGTCTGATAATATTCAAAAATTTGAAACTGGTGTACAGGAGCTTCTTACTGGAGATACCAATTTAGTCAATGTTAATATGTCTGTACACTATAAAGTGAACAATACCGCTGATTATGTATTAAATGTAAGTGATACTAAAGCCTTGATTCAATCTAGCACTACAACAAGCATACGAAAAATTGTAGGTCAGAATAAAATTGATTATATTCTGACCGAAGGTAAAGAAGAAATTGAGAAATCTGCAGTGACCTTGCTGCAAAATGCTATGGATTTAAATAAAACAGGCATTAAGATTGTGGGGGTACAATTGGTAGAAGTGTCTCCGCCTACAAGCGTCATCTCAAGTTTTCAGGATCTTGCAACTGCCCGTCAGGATAGAAGTATCTATATTAACGAAGCAACTGCTTATAAAAACACAATCATTCCTCAAGCCAATGCAGAGGCATATAAAAACATTGCGGAGGCAGAAGCATACAAAGATGAAAAAGTGAAGACTGCAGAGGGCGACGCTACACTGTTCAGTCAAAAACAGACAGCCTACGCTTCCTCAAAAGATGTAACGGAATTCCGTCTGTACATTGAAACGATAGAACGTATTCTACCAAATGTTCAAAAGCTTCTGTTGGGTGATAATGTCAAAATTGACAATGCCGAATTGTGGATTTCAAATGGCAAAAGCAGTTCATCTGATAGATAAAGAGATAATTTATATTAAGACTTTTTATACAAAAATAAAAAAATAATATTGGAGGTGTTTATAATGACAACAACAAAGCATAAGTCTGGCAAAAAAGTAATATTATTTGTTACCTTAACGGTGGTTCTTCTGGTCTTGATGTTAATGCTTTATAAAGTAGATGTGACGGAGTATGCTGTAGTTACACAGTTTGGAAATCCGGTGGTCGTAGTTGACCAGCCAGGTTTGCGTATAAAGCTTCCTGATCCAATTCAGTCTGTGCAGCGATTGGATAAGCGAATTCAGGTGTATCAAACTACCACGATCGAATTACTTACACTTGATAAAAAGAGCGTATCTTTGGACTACTACGGTACATGGAAAATTGTTGATCCAATTCTATATATGAAGACTGTAAAAGATCAAATAGGTGCAGAAGCACGTTTGCTGGATGTTTTTTCTTCAAGTCTTGGGGTGCAGCTTGGTAAATATAATCTTGAACAATTGGTAAACATCGATTCAGAAAAGCTTAAGTTGGACACTATGTTAAGTGAAACGGTAACATACGCAAAGGAACGAGCAGCCGAATACGGTATTGAAGTTGTAGATGCACAGGTTCGTGTTCTTAATTTTCCGGAAGCAAATAAGCAAAGCGTATATGATCGTATGAGTGCAGAGCGTGAGCAAATGGCTCAAAAGTATCGTTCTGAAGGCAGTGAGGAAGCTGCTAAAATTCGTGCAGATGCAGAAAAAGAACAGCAGTTAATATTAGCGGAAGCGTATAAGCAGGTACAACAAATTAAGGGTCAGGGAGATGCAGAAGCAATTCGGATCTACGGGGCAGCGTTTCAGAAGGATCCCAAATTTTATGAATTTACTCGTACGTTAGAAACATATGAAAAAACTATTGATGAAAACACTACGATGATTCTGCCGTCAACTGCCGAGATACTTAAATATCTCAGCGGAAACAAAAACTAACAATTGAAGGGAGGTTTTTACAGTGAATGAAAATTTGAAGAATTCACCACCTCAAAATGGAGAACAGAAAAACATAATTAAAAAAATGCTTCGTGCATTTAAGATATATACAATTTCATTTCGTATGCTTTTGCACAAAATTAAAAGTAAAGCTGAAATAAAAGCAGTCCAAGAAGGTACTGTTTTCAAAGATATTAAAAATGCTTTTAATCATATCAACCCCAAAAAAACAATTTATGTATTGGTATTAAGTGTTTTCGGAATTTATCTTCTAACCGGTATTTATATTGTCAATCCAGGTGAACAGGCAGTAATACGTCGATTTGGCGTCGTTCAAAACCAGCCTATTAGTGAAGGATTGCATTATCGTTTACCGTTTCCGATTGATCAGGTGCAGAAGGTCAATGTAACTGAGGTACGGCGTTCAGATGTAGGCATGACACTTCCTGATCACGTTCATAAACCGGATGATACACCGCAAGCAATCCAATTGCTGACAGGAGATGAAAATATAATCACATCTCAAGCTATTGTGCATTATAAGGTCAGTGATGCTGCAAAATTTTTATATAATGTTAATGGGAACAGTGAGCAATTGGTGCGTTATAGTGTAGAATCGGCCTTGGTTCAGGTTATGGCCAATATTGGTGTTGATAATATTCTCAGTACAGAAAAGGTATCAGCTCAAAACTCTATTATGCAACTAGCGCAAGATGCATTAAATCGTTATGATGCAGGAATACAAATTACTGCTTTTAATATTCAAGCTATAGTTCCTCCTGATCCTGTATCCTCAGCATTTCTGGATGTCACTACTGCAAAAGAAGAAAAAGAAACAACCATAAATGAAGCAAATGGCTATTATAACAGTTTAATTCCTCAAGCACGCGCCGAAGCCAACAAATTGATTTCTAATGCAGAGGCGTATAATGCAGAACAAATTGCCAGAGCCACAGGTGACACTGATAAATTCCTTAGTATGTTGACGGAGTATCAAAAAAATTCAGCCATATATACTGAGGACACTACTAAATATCGTCTGTTCCTTGAAACGATAGATAAGATTCTTCCTAAAGTAAAAATGTATATCGTAGATTCTTCTGATGGCAGTGTTGATGTGAAATTGTTTGATTCCGACATAATGAAGAACACAAATATATCATCTGGTAATGAGTAAGTATGTCTATCTTTCTGATATATGAGATGATTCTATTATGTTTAATATCATCTACCTATGAGAAATAATCTTAAACTAGATTATTTTTAAAAAGTGATATGCTCCATTAGGGTAGCATATCACTTAGTTTATTGGTTTGTTAATTGATATTAGAAATATAGTTTACCTTAAGAAGTTCAAAATTTTAATGAAATGATGATACTAATAATATTCCTGCAATCATTCCTAACACATTACCTATAGTAGACAATCTGCCGTTTCATGTATCTCTAGCACTAGGAAGTGTTTCTCTATATATGATGTATAAAATCATCCCTCCAGCAAACGCAAGGCTTATACTGATAGTAATAGGAGATATCTTGCTTATTATTCCGCCAAGTAGTGAACCTAGTCCCATAGGTATCGAGGTGAGTATGGATACAATTATAAGAACAATTGAACTTGCACTACTTTCTCTGAGGAAAATGCCTACTGCAAGTCCTTCTGGTTTTCATGAATAATAAATGCAATTGCTAAGTGTAGGCCCTTGATAGGATTAGTTGATAATAAAGAACCTAAAGCAACTCCACTTGGTATATTATTTATGCCAATACCTATGGCCATAAAAATGGCAGTTTTTAGGTATCTATTTTTTGATTACCAATTATTGAAAGCTCATCATGATCTAATTTTCCATCTAGTAGCACGGCAATAATTAATCCGGAAGAAATACCGACCATAGCTATATAAATAGATCCTGTCTCAAAAGACTCCGGTAGCAAATCAAAACAAACAATTGCAAGCATTAATCCACCTATAAATCCTATAACAGTTCCTTTAAATCTCCTCCCCCTCCTTTTAATGAAAAACGAAAATATTATCCCGGTAAGCATACCCATCCAACCGGTAAGTAATCCAGAAATACCCGTAGCTATCACGGTGTTATAAAAACTGCTCATAATTAACCCCCCCTGGTAATTTATCAGTATTTTATAAGTCTAAAAATCTTAAAAAGGTTGTTTAGCTTGATGTTGACAATCAAATTGGTATTGACACATATTAAAGCTCAGGCTATAATATAATATATGTTCAAGTGTTCAAGTGTATTATAGAAATATATCATATTATAACTATATATATGCTAAAAAATTGGAGGAAAATTATGATTTATATTTTAATAGCAGTCATACTAATAACTATAGATCAATATAGTAAATATCTTGCAGAAGTATATTTAAAGAGTATAGGTACGATTCCTTTGATAAAAGATGTTTTTCATTTAACCTATGCGAGAAATACTGGTGCTGCATTTAGTATATTGCAGAACAAACAGACTTTTTTAATAATTATTACATCAATTGTTGTTGTTCTAATTATATTCTATTTAATCAAAAACTTTAAAAAAGGTAATGTCCTATTAAATATGGCATTAGTTTTTATAATAAGCGGAGCATTAGGTAACTTAATTGATAGAATTAGGTTAAATTATGTAACTGACTTTTTTGACTTTACTTTAATAAATTTTGCTATATTTAATTTTGCAGATATATTTGTTGTTTTTGGAACAATATTATTCTCATATCTGCTTTTATATAAGGATATTAAAATATAAAATAATAAACGATTATATTGTATAGGATTATGATTCTGTGATGATCGGTATAGTACTTCATTAAGTTGTATTACTTATTTTGCATCTATTACAGTAGCAAAAACGAGTTATAATTCTGTTACATGGAACGATGTGAAGTTACATATAAAAAGTAGGTTATTCACATCAACCTAGCTTTTTAAAACAAGGGGTGGAAAAATATGCATAAATCTACGATATGATATTTCTTTTTAATGTTAATATTATGGTTTGGTGTATTGTATATGCTTTGCATCATCTGGAAGGTTCAGAGGATAGGTTTTGATTTGGGTGTAACTTACATGTTGTACTAGATATATTTAGTAGTTATGATTGTTATATTTATACTTTCTTAAATAAATAGGAATAAATGATAAGAATTATGAATTGATCAATAGCTAATTTTCATTTTTTGTTTTTCATTCCTAGCTGTTTTTTAAACCATAAGATGGTTGGAATATAGATATAAAAATACATATAGACATATAAAGTAAAAACTCTTGCAAGTTATAACAGAGTTATAACTTGCAAGAGTTTTTACACTTTGATCTTTTTTAAAAAATCACCTTCAGGACGATAAGGTACATTAAAATCATAACCCATTTTATTCATTTCCTGCATTTTTATTAGTAGCAAATTGATATGTGAATTTAACATACTTGAAATCTGCACTATATCATAGCCATCTCGTGCTAGAGCTAAGACCTCATCATTGTCAATTAACAAATGAGAACCAAAGATATTGGCTTCGTATTCTGTAGTATTTTTCATATCAAAAAGCTCAAATTCCTTAAGACCATTACTGGCTAAATTTCTATGAAAAATATCAT
>CAZTML010000038.1:0-12603 GCA_964614935.1 uncultured Clostridia bacterium
ACTTTTTCTTCATAAAAAAAGCCCCCCAATTCCCTGGAAGACTTAATAATGTTTACACACAGTGGCCTTAAGTACCATCGCCTTTCACAGTAGCGAGGGCTATAACAGATTTTACTGTTTTCCCTATTAAAACAATTGTTACTAAATCAATCAATATTCAATTATTTTTATTGTATATAAGATTATAAATATTGTCAATTAAAACTTTTATTTATTTGCTAGTTTAATGGTTTAATGGTTATTTAAGATTTTGATTATTCTCATAAGCAACTAAAACACAAGCTAATTCTGATTCCACTTGGTTAAGTTTCTTTTGTTGTTCACTGGATAAATCCGCTATTTTCATATTGATTTTCTTTTTTTCCATTTCCACATCTCCTTTATTATTTTGCCCTAAATGATGACACATCTCAAGTTGGCTTTATCTATAGTATGTTTTAATATTTCTATTTCATTCATATTAATGAAATTAAAATAGAAGTAAAATTTATGTTCTAATAAAGGTATATTTGTGCTATTATATACGGGCATGACTTGACATACTAACTAATAACTCGGAGGAACAATGTGGACTAATATAAAAAATAAAAAATTTCTTAAGGCAATGTTTGCTATAGCCTTACCGATTACATTGCAAAATTTAGTGGCATCTTCTGTAAATATGCTTGATACCCTGATGATTACGAGCTTGGGCGAAGCAAGCCTTGCTGCAGTTGGGCTTGCAAATCAGGTGTTCTTTTTTTATGCCGTTACTATTTTTGGTGTAGCAACAGGTTCATCAATATTTTTAGCACAATTTTGGGGAAAGAAAGATACTAAAAACATAGCGCGAATTATGGGGATATCTTTAGCTATAGTAAGTGTTTTAGGAATTATATTCACTATAGCAGCCCTATTTATCCCTGAATTTATAATGAAAATTTTCTCAAACGACAGTGAAGTAATCAGTCTGGGCGTAGATTATTTAAAAATAGTATCCTTAACCTACATAATAACAGGCATAAGTTTTACTTATGCAGTAGCTTCAAGAAGCATCGGTCAGGCTAAAATGCCAATGGTAGTTTCTATAATTTCCTTTTTCACCAATTTAATATTTAATTATATTCTTATTTTTGGAAAATTTGGTTTTCCTCAGTTAGGAGTTAAAGGAGCAGCTTACGGTACCTTAGTAGCCAGAGCTTTAGAAATTCTTCTAATACTATATGCAATATATTCTAAAAAGAAGAACAATCCTCTTGCCCACAGTTTAAGAAGCATGACAGATTGGACAAAAGATTTCATAAAGAAATACTTTAAAACTGCTTCACCTGTTATATTGAATGAAGCCTTCTGGTCCTTAGGAACAGTGCTTTATTCTTTAGCTTATGCAAAAATAGGCACTGAGGCAGCTGCTGCAGTTCAAATTTTAAATACTGTTCAGAACATATTTATGGTACTTAGCAGAGGTTTAGCAAATGCATGCACAGTTATGGTTGGAAACAAAATCGGTGCTGATGAAGAAGATGAAGCAATTATATATGCTAACAATTTCATGGTATTATCCGCAACATTAGGTCTTGCCCTAGGAATGCTTTTATTCGTTTCAAAAGACCTGGTACTTATATTTTTTAGAAATCTTACACCTAGCATGTATAATACTTCAAGAAATCTCTTAATAGTATTGGCTTTATCTTTCTTTATAAGAACATTCAACGGTACATTGATAGTCGGTGTTTTAAGGGGTGGCGGAGATACAAAGTTTTCAATGTTGCTTGAGATGGGGTCTGTCTGGCTGATAGGTGTTCCTTTAGCGTTTTTAGGTGCACTAGTATTCAAATTCCCTGTATACTATGTTTACTTAATGGTCAGCCTAGAGGAAATTGTTAAAGCTTCAATAGGATTAATAAGAGTTAAATCAAATAAATGGGTTACAAATGTAGTACATGATATGTAAGACTTGCTTTAAATATATTGCATTATTTGTAAATATTTCTTTAAATTTTTGATAAAATGATGTAAACTAACTAGAGTTAATTTTTAAAGAGAAAGGATCGAAATGAATAATATAGATTTAATTAACAAAAGAAGAATCTTTGGGATAATATCTCACCCGGATGCTGGAAAAACAACTTTGACTGAAAAACTTCTACTACACGGAGGAGCTATCCGTGAGGCAGGAACAGTTCGTGCCAGAAAAAATGCCAAATTTGCTAAATCAGACTGGATGGAAATAGAAAAGCAACGTGGAATTTCCGTTACTTCTTCTGTAATGCAGTTTGAATATGACGATAAAGTAATTTCAATAATGGATACACCTGGACACAATGACTTTGGTGAAGATACTTACCGTATTCTAACTTCCGTTGACAGTGCTGTAATGGTTATAGATGCTGCAAAAGGTATAGAAGTTCAAACAAAGAAGCTCTTCCAAGTTTGTAGTATGAGGGGTATTCCCATTTTTACATTCATCAATAAATTAGACCGCGATGCTATGGATCCCTTAGAATCAATGCAGGAACTAGAAGATGTACTAGGTCTTCCTTCCGTGGCTGTTTCATGGCCTATTGGATCTGGTAAAGAATTTGAAGGGATTTATGACAGACATAGAAATGTAGTAAATTTATTCAAAAAAAAAGAAATCATAAACCTTGGTGATGAAGGAGTTAAATCTAGCAAGTTAGATGGAAAAATAAGCGTTTCCAACCTTGAAAACTTAAGAAGTGCCATGGAACTCCTTGATGGTGCTGGAAATGAATTTGATATAGAATTAGTTAGACAAGGTAAATTGTCTCCTGTATTCTTTGGTTCTGCTTTACAAGACTTTGGAGTGACAGAGTTTTTGAAGCATTTTCTAATTATGTCTCCCCCACCGTCTTCAAGAAAAACAACTACAGGTCAAGTTCATCCAACTGATGATGTATTTACAGGATTTATATTTAAAATTCAAGCAAATATGGACCCTAACCACCGTGATAGACTTGCTTTCTTAAGAGTTTGTTCAGGAACCTTCGTAAGAGGAATGAACGTAACCCTTTCACGAACAGGAAAACAAATGAAATTAAGCCAGTCAACACACCTTATGGCAAATGAGCGTGAAACAGTTGATACAGCTTATGCAGGTGATGTTATAGGAATTTATGATTCAGGGAATTTCCAAATAGGTGATACTCTTACAAATGGTAGAGAAAAATTATTTTTCGAGCCCTTGCCAACCTTCCCTCCTGAATTATTTATGAGGGTTAGTGCTAAAAATTCTCTAAAGGGAAAGAACTTTCAAAAAGGTGTTGAGCAATTAGCCCAGGAAGGTGCTATTCAAGTTTACAGAAATGAGTACAATGAAGTAATCCTTGGGGCTGTTGGAGTCTTGCAATTTGAAGTGTTTGAATATCGCCTTGTTAATGAATACAACACGGATATCCGGATGGAGAATCTTGAATTCTCTGTTGCAAGATGGGTTAAAACAGACAATCCTGAAAGTTTGAAAAGATATCAAAATTCAAGATGTATGCTTGTTTATGACCATTATGAAAGACCGGTACTTCTATTTACAAACCAATATGCCCTAAGAAGCTTCCAAGATAGATATGAAGATGTGGTATTGGTTGAAGCATTGGATGTTGTAGATGAATTACATGACATAGCGATATAGTTCAAAAAATATATGTGGCCTGCTTCAAAAGAAGCAGACCACTATTTTATTTTTGTTCGTTCACTTGAAACTTTTTTGCCTCTGAATCAATTATATATTTACACTTTAAATATATATGTTATTAATAATTCACTTTTTTACTTTTAATTCTCTCTGCTAAATCATTTACCTTAATTTCAATTTCACTGATGATTTCCTTGAAAAATTCATCACTTTTTCCAGTAGGATCTTCAAGACCCCAATCCTCTTCGTGTTTGCTGTCTACAAAGGGGCAAATTACATTACAGCCCATTTTTACTACTATATCAATTTCCGGAAGGTCAGTAATTAATTTAGAATGCTGAGTTTCTTCCATATCAATGTTATAAATTTCTTCAATAAGCCTCACTGCATCTTGGTTTATTTGAGGCTTTAATTCTGTTCCTGCAGAAAAACTTTCAAACACATCTGATGCAAAGTGTTTACCAAGTGCTTCTGCCATTTGACTTCTGCATGAATTGTGAACACATATAAATGCAACTTTGGGTTTATTCATGTTACCTCCACTTTAATCGATGTCCTGAGAAAAATCAGCAAAGGACTTTTTAAAATCCCCAAACAACTCTACATTGATTGAGTAATGCATCCATTTCCCTTCTCGCCTTGAATTTACCAAGCCAGTATCACACAAGGTTTTCATATGATAGGACAAGGTTGGCTGGGTTATGTGTAATTCTTCTAAAATTTCGCAAGCACATTTTTCTTCATTTTTAATCATATCTATAATAGCAAGTCGATTAGGGTCACTTAAGGCCTTAAATATTTGTGCAACTTGCTCATATTTGCTTTTCAAAACATCACCTCTTTATAATGAGATTCCACACAGCGAATGACCTACCAACCATTTTTCTGAAAAAAGACTCAGAAAAATGGGGTTAGGGCAACTTTCACTGAGTTCAGAATGACACTAATGTTTCTGTCACTTGTTTTTCTCTAATAGTTTAACTATATCTTTTGGTTTTAGAACCTTTCCGTAGGCTACAACCTTTTCGTCAATTACCAAGGCAGGAGTCTGCATTACCCCATAACTGACTATGTCCTTCATATCTTCAACTTTTACTATTTCTGCTTCTATTCCTATTTCCTTTAATGCTTTTTCAGTATTGTCCTTTAATGTAATGCAATTCTTGCAACCCGAACCTAAAACTTTAATAATCATGACATTCTCCCTTTTTATTTTATATGAACATGTATCCAATGGAATTGAACACATACCCAATTATAATTATTCCTATTGACACTAATCCAATAAATGTCCACAATAATTTAGGCTTAATAACCTGCTTCAACATTACCATAGAAGGAAGTGAAAGTGCTGTAACCCCCATCATAAATGATAAAACTGTACCCAAACCCACTCCCTTTGCAATCAAAGCTTCTGCAATGGGCAAGGTACCAAAGATATCAGCATACATGGGTATACCCACAAATGCTGCAATTATTACAGAATACCACTTATCCTGGCCTAAAATAGCTGATATTAAAGATTCAGGAATCCAGTTATGAATTGCTGCACCAATTCCCACACCTAATATAACATATTTCCAAACCCTTTTAATAATATCTAATACTTGGTCCTTTGAATATTCTAAGCGATCTTTTTGGGTCATTCCTTCTTGTTCTATATCAAGAGATTTACTGCTGTAAACATATGATTCCACATATTCTTCCATATTTAATTTGCTGATTATTGTACCTGAAACAACTGCTAACATAAGACCTACAATTACATATGCTATAGCTATTTTCCAATTAAATATACTGGCCAATAAAATTATGGATGCTAAATCTACCAAGGGTGATGAAATAAGAAATGAAAATGTGACACCTAGAGGCAAACCTGCACCTGTGAAACCTATAAATATAGGAATTGAAGAACAAGAACAAAATGGTGTTACAGTTCCAAACAAGGCACCTATAATATTTGCAGGTATTCCTTTAATGTTCCCTAATATTTTCTTTGTTCTTTCCGGTGGAAAAAAACTTTGAATATAGGATATTCCAAAAATAAGTACCGACAGAAGTATAAATATTTTTATAACATCATATATGAAGAAATGAATACTTCCGCCCAGCCGACTTTCAATACTTAATCCAAATACATCTTCAACCAAAAGCCTAATCAACTCGAAAAGCCACTCCATTTTAAGTAGCTGTCTGTTAAGCCAAGAAAATACAACCATCTTAATCTCCTTAAATTTAATATATTGATAATTATCTATATTAATTATAGAAGTCATATCGATGGTTGTCAATATGTAAAAATAATATTGGTCTTTTATCATACCTCAATATCTCATGATTTGATTTAATCAGAGCTTCTTGTCTCATTAAATTATCAAGTTGTCCTGAACAGTTTGTTTTCCTTAAGAGGGGTAGAATTATTTTTGTTTCAATTGCATAATATCATTACCTGTTGGGTGTTGGAATATTTTAAGTTCAAAAACTTTTACTACTGCTAATATGTGATCAAAAATATCTGCCTGAATTGCTTCATAGTTAACCCATATTGTATTTGCAACAAATAAATACAATTCAATAGGTATGCCATTTTCACTAGGAGCTAATTGTCTGACCATGGTTATGCTTCCAGGACGAGTCTCTATTCTGTTTTTTAAATAATTTGTTAAATAAACCCTAAAAACACCTAAGTTAGTCATTTGTCTTCCATTTATAATCAAGTCGGTATCTATATTATGTTCTTCATTGTAGTCTTCAATTTCTTTAGTTCTTTCATCGATATATTCACTAATAAACTCTATCTTTTTAAACTTTTCAAGCATTTCATCAGAGCATATTTTTATAGTATTCATGTCGATTAAAATAGATCTTTTTACCCTTCTTGCTCCAAAATCTTTCATTCCCCTCCAATTTTTAAAGGAATCAGTAATAAAAGCAGTTGTTGGGACTGTAGAAATTGTTTTATCAAAATTTTGAATCTTAACTGAAGATAAAGTTATATCAATAACATCTCCATCAGCACCATACTTAGGCATTTCCACCCAATCCCCTATACGTAGCATATCATTCCATGTAAGCTGAATTCCTGAAACAAAACCAACTATTATATCCTTAAATATTAATGAAACAACTGCCGTAACAGCACCAAAACCACTTAATAAGTATATAGGGTTTTTGTCAATTATAGCGGAGATAATAGCTATTCCCATTATTACATAAATTGTAATTTCAACTATCTGCAGAAATCCCTTTATTGGTCTTTCATTAGAAACAGGATTAAGCCTGTAAATACTGTCAACGGATTGGAGTAATAATTTAAACACCATAGTCATTACAATAAAAATATAAATAACTGCAATTCTTTGAACAAGAGAAGTATACTCATTGTAAAAACCGGCATATTCATAAATTACAAAACCGGGTATTAAGAGGGCTAATCTATGAAAAACTTTGTTTTCCAACATTATATCATCCCACTTAAAACTATTCTTGCTTACAGCTTTAGTGACTATTTTTAAAACTATGCGTTTGGATATAAAATTTACTATTGCGCACACAAACAATAAAATTGCTGAAATTATTATGTAATATAATAATTTTGCTACCATTTCACTCGGCAAACTACTTATTAGTGCATCGTATAAAACCATGTACATCTCCATCTTGTCATCCTCTCTTTACTTTTCGCCAGCTTTAAAATTATAAATAGGTTTAATTATTTTGATAACTTGAGCTGTATCACCAATGCTATTGATAATATCATCAATTCCTTTGTATGCCATTGGGCATTCATCTAAGGTTTCATTATTCACAGATGTTGTATAAATTCCGTCCATTTGTTTCTTAAACTCTGATAAGGTAAATGAACTTTTGGCTTGATTTCTAGACATTAACCTACCTGCACCATGAGGTGCTGAATAGTTCCAGTCTGAATTTCCATTGCCAGTACAAATTAGAGACCCATCTCGCATGTTAATTGGAATTAGAAGCTTTTCACCTTTTTGTGCCGATACTGCACCCTTTCTTAATATCATACTTTCAGTGTCTATATAATTATGTATGGTGGTAAATTCATCCATCACTTTCAACTTCATGCCCTTGATTATTTCATTCATCATAGCTTTTCTGTTCAACATGGCAAAATTTTGAACTATTTTCATATCATGAATGTAATCTTCCATGAGTTTCCCTGATACATATGCTAATGATTTTGGAATCTGTGTTTTAATCTCTTTCTTTAAGGATTTGTAGGCTTGTTCTTGATAAAAGTTTGCAACCTGCAAGCCTAAATGCCTTGACCCTGAATGTATTACAATATAAATGTTGCCTTCTTCATCCTTGCCAGCTTCTATGAAATGATTGCCACCTCCAAGGGTTCCAAGGGATAGAATAGCTCTTCCAATATTAATTTTACCTACTTCTTTGCATCTTAGCTGCAACAAATCTATTTTGTCATTATCTTTGTGAGCTGTCTTTCTAATGTTGAAACCTGATGGGATCTTATCATAAATCAGTTTATCAAGTTTGTTAAGCTCTATATGGGAATTTTTTATCTGAACAGTTTCCATACCACATCCAATATCTACTCCTACCAAATTAGGTACTAACTTATCAGTTATTGTCATGGTTGTTCCTATTGTACACCCGGCCCCTACATGAACGTCAGGCATGATGCGAATTTTAGAACCTTTTGTGTATTCCTGGTCACATAAAGTTTTAATTTGAGCTATAGCTACATCCTCTATAAGATCGGTGAATACCACAGCCGTATTAAAGTGACCTTCTACTATTTTCATCTTATCAATCCTCACTAAATATTTATCTTCATTTACTCCACATTTTCTCCTATATTTCACTCTATCCTTTATCCCTAAATATTACTTTGAATAAGCTCATCTTTCAAGCTTTTCCAGTTAGGCAAAAATTTAGTCATGTAATTCTTAAATGACTGGTTATGACTTTTTTCAAGAAGATGAACCATTTCATGAACAATTATGTACTCCAAGAATTTTGGATTTTTCTTGGCAAGTTCAAGATTTATCCAGATCCTTTTATCACGGACATTGCATGTCCCCCACCTGGTTTTCATGAGTTTAACACCAAATTCATTAATAGTAAGCCCCATGATTTTTTCCCATTTTTCTATGTATTGAGGTATCATTTCTTTTAAATTTTCACGATAGAATTCTATCAAAATTTTCTCCCGTTTTTCAATAGTGGAGCATTTTCTTACATACATGTCCATGAATTTGATGTCTTTTATTTCTACATGCTGTTTTTCAGTTGTTTCAATGATATTTAATACATATTCTTCGCCTAAAAAATGATGAGTTTCACCGGAAATGTACTCTTTTACAGGCAGTGGTTTATAATTACTGTACTTTTTCCTTTGTTTATTAATCCATGATAATTTTGATATAACAAATGATTTTACAGCCACGTCATCCATCTGTTGCGGAACTGATAATCTTACCCTCCCATCTGGAGGATAAACCGTAAGATGGATGTTTTTAATTTTCTTTCTTATTAATTCTATGTCTATGTTTTCTATAGTTATTTTGCTCATTGTATTCTCTCTGTTTCATATATTATTTTAGGTTAATTTAATTTTACTCTTTTGATATATTCTCAATAATTATTATATTTAATTTCAGTAACTTCGAAATTAAACCAGTTGAAGTCTCCTGTATCTAATTTCCAAGTAACATCCCCTTTGGTAGGAATCATTACTCCCTCAAATTCCTTATAGTCTCGTGTTCCCGATTAAATTCACTGTATCTTTCAACCTCAAAATTAATAACTTGATAAGCTACCTTGGTCGATTTCTTTTCCCATAATTCTAGTGTATTTAATTCAATTTGCCTGCACTATCCATAATTTCAATAGATAGCGCATTTTTTTGTAATCTATGTTATATATAAGCATAAGATAAACCAAACAATTAAATTAGAATGAATAAATATAGAATAAATAACTAAAAAATTTGTCCCTATGTAATGCTAAACACCGACGAAATGCATTTTTTTCATAAAAAAAATTAAAAATGTCTTTATAGACATTGAAACTTCAAATCCAACCTTATTCCAAAAGGCAAAGGCACTGATATTCTATTTTATTACGCCTAATTGAACTATTGTTTTATTATTCTTTAAACAATCATTAAATAAAGCATTAATAATTAAACTTCCTAACCCTGTATTAGTCTGAGTTTGAACTAACCCCAAACAAATGTTTCAGATAATCCCTTTTTTCATTTAAGATACGAATTATTAGAACTCGCTCAGGTTCTAAACGATAAAATACATAGTTTTTTTCTGAAAACAAGTATCTATAATCGGTTGGAATATTAATAATCTTTCCTAGGTCAACTCCAGATACAGGAAACATTTCTAACCTTCTAATATCAGCTGTAATCTTAGTTAAGATTTTTTTTGCAACGTTTTCTCCCCAATTAGCTTCAATATATTCTCGAAGAAGTTTTAAATCTTCTAACGCTTGTGGGGAATAGTCAACTCTTAACATGTTTATAATCCTAATACAGCTTCAACATCATCTGCTGATAGCCATCCTTTCTCTCTTGCTGATTTTTCTCCTTCTTCGATATTAGCTAACAATTTGATTGTAGCCTTTAACTTTTCTAATTCTGATATTTTAACAATTGCATATTCACCCCTGCCATTTCTCGTTAAATATACAGGGTTACCTTCGTTAACCTCATTAAGTACTTCTGTGTAGTTTCTTAAATCTGAAACTGGTTTAATATTTGGCATATTAATCATCTCCTTTAACAATATTATAATTTATATGTTGTAAAATTACAAGATATATTAACGTGTTTATTTGCAGCATCATAAAGTTCTTACCCAGAAAAATATGCCTTTTCTTCGCCTGCATTATCCAAAGCTTCAATAGTTACATTTTTTAATCTTAATTTATCTGTTAATTCCATTTTTATCCTCTCTAAAGGAGTTTTTTATAAATAATAAGATATGAAAATAACCTCCAAGTTCAACTATCAATCTGTTAATCTTGGAGGATACCCTATTTGCTCTAACTTGCCTCATTCTACGTTAATATTGTTTTATCTAGTTCCACCACCAGAACCTCCACCAAAGGAACCTCCGCCACCACCTCCGAACGTTCCGCCTCCTCCACCGCTAAAGCTAGATGAGGTTGATGAAGTATTTGCACTTGTTTGAGTTGATTGAATAGCATGTGCGAAATTATTAGTCATTATGATTGTTCGTGCATCATAAGGCATTTCGTAATCAATGTTTGGATTAATAATCTTTAACTGATCATAAACTTCTTCGGCAATTCCCATATAGGCAGCCCATATCATTAATTCTTGCCATAATACCACATGAGAGACTTCTCGTTCTTCAAGTAATGAAAAGTCTTTCAGATAGTTTTTAAATCCAAGGATATTATCGCCTAAGTTTTGTCCTTTATGAGTGACAGTAAGTACTTTTCGTGTGAAGAATTTAAGAACCTTCTCGGTAAACTCTTCGAGGTAACCTTCTTTTATCATGTTTTCTTCTGATTGATTTTTTATTGAATCTGTCCAATCATTGAAACTGCTAATATTTCCACTGACATAACGATTAAATTCTTTTTCAGAAAGAATCTGGTCTTTACCTGCTGCCTCGACTACCATATCCCACAATCTTTTTTCTAATCCATTATCATGTAGGTCTAAGCCTTGTACGATTTTAAGTGCAAGCTTATCTCGCTTAAAAATAAGTCCAACTTCTTCTACTTGATCTTGTAACCTTCCTTCTGACACCCACTTTAATATGAAGGCAGAAATCCAGTCTGAAACTTCTGAATTTGCAAAATATTGGGTATTAATAAAATGGCCTTCATAAGGAACTTCTCTATAGTAGCTATCAGTAGTAGTTGGTTTGAACTTATCGGTCTTTGACATTGTATTCTTTTTTCTGTACGAGAATAATACTCCTACAAAAACAAGGGGTATAAATAGTCTAATCAATCCTGAAATTAAGTTAAATGCGGTATTTGAATAACCGGGTGTATAAATACTTTCTCCATATGATTCTTCTTTACTTGGGATCCTACCCTCTGTATAATCTTCATAATCATATCCGTCGAGCTTAGCACCATCCATAGCCATTTGGATTAATTCTTCGCTTGTTTCACTATTTTGATGGCTTGTGGCAAATGGTGAGCCTTTAAAAACACCTAGTAAAACAACATAATCACTTTGATCAAAGTAGTCCCCACTTCGCATAATCAAAGAATCTGCTGTAATTTCTGTAGTTCCTCCTTCATGTCCAAATGCCCAAAATCGAGATTCCGGATAAACAAACTCATATGACATATCGGTTAGAACTTCTATCTGAATGTCTTCAATCGGATCCATATCTGTATTAATAAATTGCCAATAAAAACTTTGGTGGTCATCAGCTAAATTAGAAATAAAATTTGTGATTTCATATTCTATTGTAAATTCTCGTCTGCCGTATTCACCTAGTCCAAAGCATAGCTCAATCTCACTACCTACGTAATTTATCCCGTATTTACCTGCTTTTTCGGAAAATGACGCATTTATATTCCATCGACCAACATCTTCTAAAGGTAGGTAGTTTTCATCATATACGGTAAATGCTACCAACTCAGAATCCCCTAAATTACCTAAAGATATATAATGTTCAGTGCCTTCCTCAGCATAAAATATACGATGATCTCTTATTATAACAGAACCATTTTCTTGAAGATGTGCCTCTATATGAATGGATTCAATTTCATTTTGTGCTAGAACATTTTCTTGTGAAGTAAATACAAATAATAAAAATGTAAACACTAAAATCCATCCAAATCTTTTAACTTTTACCATTGGGGCATATCCGTTTTATCACTAGAACTTTGGAAGTAAACTTCCTGATTAAACCCAAACATCCCAGCAACAATAGAGGAAGGAAATTGTTGAATTTGGCGGTTAAGTTTAGTTACTG
>CAZTML010000039.1:0-12396 GCA_964614935.1 uncultured Clostridia bacterium
GCCTGTTTTTGCTCCTGCATTATAGTCTGCCATTGTTTGAGCAAATGTTTCTGAAGGCACACCCATAGCTTCTGCTAGTTCTTCATAGGATTCACCTTTAGCAACTTCTCCTGTAGATAGGGCGGCCTCCAATAATTCTATAGTTTTTGCATTTGCCTCGCTTGAATCTAAAATCAGCCATGGACTTTCTTGCTGAGAAACAATATTTGTTACTATGGCATAGTGAGTTTCTTCATTAAGGAAACGCTGGCCATTTTCATTTACATAGACCTTAGTCCAGTCCCATGCTAATCCGCTTGTTCCATCTACCTTGGCACCAAATGATAAGCCTATACTCCATGGATCTTCATACAAAGCTGCTCCTACCTTTTCTGCCATCACTATACCGTCTCCAGTAGTTCCTGCAGATGCAGCACTTAAGGATGCTGTTCCTGCCAGCCTAGGAGCTAGTCTTTCTAAAAGTTCTTCACTTTTAGCAAATCCACCTGCAGCTAAGATAACTTTCTTTGCATTAATTGTTATTTTACCATCTTTGCCTTCAGCTACAACACCTACTACATCGCCAGCTTCATTTGTAATCAGTTCTGTCGCCTTAGTTTCAGTCATTATTTCAATATTATTCTTCCTTACGAAATTTTCAATGCTTTGTATAAAAGCTGCTCCGCCTTTTTTACCATCAACTTCTGCAGGGAAGTGAATTCTTTCAACATAGTCAACTCCATATCCTTCAACGCTACCATACTTATGTCCCACATAGTCTGCTAACCATTCAGTAGTTATAACAGCTTCGTCCATAAATCTATCTACCATATCATAATCCGGATAAATACTATCAGGATTGCTTGTTGCTTGTCTTTCCTTCCAAAGGTCCATCCATGACTCTTTTGTATCACTAATACCTAATTCACGCTGGAATTTCGTATCTGTTGCTGAAATTCCTCCGCCTGACATGGCTGTTGAACCACCAGTTATTGCAAGCTTTTCTAAAACAATTATATTCGCACCATTTTCATAAGCTGAGGCTGCTGCAGCTAAACCAGTCCCACCGGCTCCAACAACAACTATATCAGTTTCTAACACAAGTTCTTCATCTTCTTTAGTAGAACCACTACCAACCTTTAAGTCGTCCACATTACCGCCAGCCTGTTTAACACAGTCCTCAACCGCTTCTAATATTGCCGTTGACGTAAAAGTAGCACCTGTAATTGAATCAACAGCTAAGGTCTGACCGCCTACAATTTCTTCAGGTAAACGCTCCATAGCTAAATCGCCAATACCCGCTGTCTCATCATGCTCTAATACTTTAATGGATACTATTGATGTATCATCAAATACAACTTCAACCTTAACATCACCATTATGACCATTAGCTACTGCTGTATAAGTTCCTGCTTTATATATAGCATTTTCATTTTGAGGTGCTTCTACAGGCGCCTCTGCCTTTGTACAACCAACAACACCTAATACCATAGACATAATTACTAAAATACTTAAAAATATTTTTAATGTCTTATTTTTCATCTTTTCCTCCTAGAAATTCTGAAGTCTTGACAATTAGTTTGTTAAATACCAAACAAGTTTTGACATGACTTATCAATGTAATTTTAATAATATTCTATGGGGTCAAATCCATGTCAAGTATCTAAAAAGTAATATTTACATGTAAAAAACATAAAAACCTTGGGATAACCCAAGGTCATGCTTCTTTATTGCATTGCCAAACTCTATTATTAAATTAATATGGGGTTAACCCAAGACTTTTTTTCCTATATATGTTCCCTGATAATTATTTCTCCCACTTACATCTCTATTGTAGGACTTACCTTCACTTAAAGGGCCAATTGTTGTTGAATCTCTTAATTCAATTTTGTAGTCATCGAAAAGCTTTATCATCTTATTTTGATTATATAAGTATCCCCTGTCAGTCTTTTTACCGGCTTTGCTAATTTCCTCAAAGTATAAATACACTCCGCATATTATACCATTAGCTTTTAGTTTAGGTAAGACAACATCGAAAAGTTTATTTCCAGTAGATTCTTCATAGGTCCTTGTCATCATATAATCTATAACCATATCGACAGATGAACTTTTAAGAGGTAAGTTTTCATAATCACAACATAAAAAAATAAAGTTTTTATGGTCATAATAATTTTCTAAATCTCTTTTTAAATTACTAAGCCGTTCAAAATCATAATCGATTACAATATAGGTAGAAAATGCTGGCAAATAATTAATATATTGCATTAAAAAGAAACCTACACAATTATCTAATTCCATAATATATTTTGGCTCTTCACCGGAATTAATTATATGCTCTACTAAGGCTGCCATCCCTTTATAGAGGAAGTTGCTGTAGGAAAGAGTAGTTGCTGCCAGATAATCTTCTTTAGTAGGCATCCTTTCCCCATTGATAAGTTTAGTTCGCACACTTCTTTTATCAACATATATTCCATCATTTATTACAGCTACGTAGCCACAAGCACATTGAATATTTGCTTCAATTATATTATTTTTTTCAATTGTACCAGCTGTTAATGTTAATTCATGGTTACATTCCGGACACTCAAGCAAGTGTAAAGAAGACAATGAAAAACCTAATTTTTGTACATCTTCATTTTCCTGACATTTAATTTCATATATTCTCTCTTTTAAATTAGTGCTTAAATTATTCAAATTCACAACAATATTTTCCACTTCCTTTTTCTTGTTCTCAAGAAAGGACAGGTACAATTTTCTGAATGAATTTGTATTTTCGCCACTTATCCGCTGCATTGACAAAATTTGTTGAATATCATTTAGTGAAAAGCCTAAATTTTTCAACTCTATTATTTTTTTAATGTCACGACTATCCGAATCACTAAATTTAAAATGGCCTCCGCTTTTCTCAGTAACTAAAAGTCCTAAATCCAGGTAATGTCTGATCGTATCCTGTGTTATACTATGCATTTCAGCAAATTTACCAATTTTCATAAAGACTCCTCTTAATAAAACTTTATAAAGTGGAAGGTGCTTACATGAGACCCTACCACAATATATATTATATCATATTTGTCAAAAAAAGAATAATTTATGTTAATTAATCAACAATTTGATTTTTTATTTTCTTTGACCTTTGGATAGTATGTGATATAATTAGTTTAGTTCAAAATACACACAAAGAGGTGTAATCTATGTTAGGTGAAAAATTAAGAAAAGTTAGAAAAGACAACAATATGACTAAACAAGAGCTTAGTCTTGCATTGAATGTACCAAAGGAAAGAATAAAACTTTACGAAGCAGGTCAAGAGATTCCTTCTGACTTTTACCTGTCAAGCTTTGCACAGTATTTCAAAATGCCAAAGGAAGATTTAACCGCTGAAATAATTAAATTATCTTAATAAAATATATATTGTAATAAAGATTAAAACGTGTTAATTTAATAACATATCTAAGCTTAAGGATTTTTCTAAGAGCAAGGAATACATTAATAATATTTAAAATATTATTCCTTGTGGTGCAAGGAATTTTTTTATTGAGGTCTGTATGGATAAAAGAATCGGTGTAATCGGAATAGTAATTGAAGATGTTTCCCAAATTGCCCAAGCAAATGACTTGCTGCACCAATATGCCCATATCATTATAGGAAGAATGGGTGTCCCCTACAGGGAAAGAGGAGTCAATGTAATTTCTCTCATAGTTGATGGTACCAATGATGATATAGGAGCTCTTAGCGGAAAATTAGGCAAATTAAAGGGACTCAGTGTAAAAAGCGCTTTGTCCAAAAAATATTGAGGAGGCAGTATGAAGAAAATTAGTTTTTTATTAGTTCTAGTTTTAACATTTACTTTGTTAACAGCTTGCAGCAATGAGCCTGCACAAGCACCGGAACCTGAAAGGCCCGTGAACGAAGAGCCCGTTGTAGAGGAACCTCTAGAGGTCGTAGAACCTGTTAATGTTACAATCGCAGGCCTTAAAGGACCTACTTCAATAGGTATGATTAAAATGATTGATGAAATAGCACTTAATAACGACAAATATAAGGTTGAGTATATAGCAGAAGCAGCACCTGATTCATTGACAGGAAAAATTATAAACGGAGATATCCAAATATCATCTGTACCTATAAACTTGGCCTCAGTTTTGTACAACAAAACACAGGGTGCAGTTCAGCTGATGGCTGTAAATACTATTGGTAACTTATATATAGTTGGAACTGATGATATAAACTCTATAGCACAATTAGATGGCAAGACACTGGGAATGAGTGCAAAAGGTTCAACTCCAGACTATGCCATGAATTATATTTTAAAACAAGCAGGTCTTGAAGATAAAACAGACCTTGAATATGCACTTGACCACGCAAGTCTTGCTCAGTCAGTAATAGCTGAAGATACTAAGGTGGCTCTTTTGCCCCAGCCTTTTGTAACTCAAGTAATGATGAAAAATGAAAATATCAAAATGCTCATAGACTTAAACCAAGCATGGAATGATGCAACAGGTGGAAGTAGCCAATTATATACAGGTGGCATCATAGTAAACAAAGAATTCGCAGACAAGAATCCTGAATTTATCAGTGAATTTTTAAAGCAATATGAAGAGTCTGTGAAATGGGTATTGGAAAATCAAAAAGAGGCATCTGTCTTGGTTGAAAAACATGAAATTATGTCTTCTGCTGACTTAGTAGAAAAAGCAATACCTTACAGTGGTATTACTTTTAGAAAAGCTATAGATGCTAAATCAGGTTTAAATGATTTTTATAAAATATTATTTGATTCAAACCCTGCTTCAGTAGGAGGAAGCATGCCGGATGATGAATTCTATTTTGCGAAATAAAAACAAATTGTTTATAATACTTTTTTGGGTTCTTATATGGGAGATACTATCACTGACAATCAATCAGGAGATTTATCTCCCATCTCCTCATGCTACATTTTCATCTCTTTTAAATTTATTAAAAGAAAAAGACACATACATTACTATACTTTACAGTACTTACAGAACATTGGTTGGGTTTTTCTTATCTTGTGTTTTTGGTATATTATTAGGGATTATTTGCGGAATATATAAGTTTTTCCACAATTTATTTAACCCTTTGATAGTCATCATCAGAACAATTCCCGTAATGAGTATAATTATTATTGCAATAATGTGGTTCAAGGATACAAACGTACCTATTTTTGTTGCCTTTTTAATGTGTTTTCCTATTATTTGGACTAATACAGTTTCCGGAATCCGGTCTACAGATATTAAACTTCTTCAAATGTGCCAAGTTTACAAAATAAAAAAAATAAGGGTTATAAGATCCGTATATTTTAATTCTTCCCTTCCTTATATTAAAGCTGGAATGATTTCTGCATTGGGAATAGGCTGGAAGGTCACATCTGCGGCAGAAGTTTTAAGCCTGCCCAAATACTCAATAGGTCGATTTTTATATGATTCAAAAGTTTACCTTGAAATTCCGGACTTATTTGCTTGGACTCTTATTATTATTTTCTTAAGTTTTTTATTTGAGTACTTCCTAAAAACTATTTTCAAAATGGGTGATAATGATGATAAAGTTAACTGATGTTACGAAAAAATATGACCAAGAGATAATATTAAAGGATTTTAATATTAATTTTAAAAAAAATAAAATAACCTGTTTGTTCGGTCCCTCCGGTGTAGGAAAAACAACAATTGCAAATATTATTGCCGGAATTGTACCCGTTGATAAAGGTTCTGTATCAGGAAGGGATAATTCGCTTTTTTCCTATGTCTTCCAAGAACCAAGGCTTCTTAAATGGTAC
Organism: uncultured Clostridia bacterium; assembly: GCA_964614935.1. Taxonomy (GTDB): domain Bacteria; phylum Bacillota; class Clostridia; order Tissierellales; family Sedimentibacteraceae; genus Sedimentibacter. The sequence continues at coordinate 5,766 of CAZTML010000039.1, forward strand.
GATGTATATTGTAACATTGATTTTGTTTTAAAAGATGTTTATGAAGCTGACAAAAGGGTAGAAATAATAGAAAGTTACTTGGAAATGGTTGAACTAAGCCAATACAGACATTATAAAATTGACGCTTTGAGCGGTGGTATGGCACAAAGGGTATCCTTGGCAAGGGCCTTTGCCTATCCTTCTGACATACTCATAATGGATGAACCTTTTAAAGGCCTAGATATAAAGTTAAAAAATGAAATGATTTTATTGTTTAAAAAAATGTGGAACCTTAGCCAAAGAACTGTAATATTTATAACTCATGATGTTGAAGAAGCAATTAATTTATCCCATACTATTTACATTTTAAAAGATAGGCCTGTATCTATTGTTGAAAAGTTGGATGTGAATAATAAAGAAGAAGTTAGGTCTTTGCTTTTAAATTAATAGTGACTAGGTTACGGATTATATCTTCTAGTCCTATAGACTTAATGAAAAAGGAGAAATTTATGAATATTGAAATTACCGACAGCGCAAAAGAAAAACTTTTGCTTATGAAAGAAAGGAATATGCCCATTACAATAACTAGATTTTCCGTTGGCTGAGCTGGCTTTAAATATAAAATTGTTTCGGTGAAACAAAGAGAAAATGACAAGTTGTATAATGTTGACGGCTTTGATATAATAGTTACTGAGGACAGTGAGTTTGAATTAAAGGGCGCTAAAATTGATTATGGCGGATTTTTAGTCAAGGACTTTATAGTATCTCCAAAATTCTCGTAAATGGAGCTTTCAATGTATAAACTTTGGGCAAAAATGATTAAAAACAACAGAATAATTAACCAACTTGTAGTAAGTAACAAAGATACTATTTCCAATGAAGAAAAAAGAATCAAATGTATTGACGAAATATGCAAAAATTTTGATTTATCTATTCCTGTGTGGTTGAAAAAACATGACATGGAATTTTCTCAATTTAAATATGTAACCTTATATTCTGAAGATTTTATTGATGATATTGATTTTGATAAGCTTGAAATTGAATTGATTGATGATGGAAATGATAAGAACAAAAAGTAGACCTGCCTAGAGTTAGACAGGTTCCTTTTTTGTTGTGATTTCGACATTAGTCATTAAAATTTAATAATACTACCAACAAGAGGAAAAACCAAAGCAATGTATTTAACTCAATATCACAATCGCTTTGACATACTATTACTACTAGTAACAAAAAGAAAAACAACAATGATGAATCGATACCGCCAGTACCTAATACATCTCTATCCCTTCTTACGCAGTCCCTGTCCCTTCTTCCTCTATCTCCACGCACTCTGTCGCAGTCACATTGAGTATTAACATCTGCTTTAACTTCTACAATATCAACAGGTTTATTGCATTCCATAAATACCTCCTAATTTACAAAATAAATATCTCTATTTATTATTTTTATTTATTATATTCATTTGGAATATTTATGTTAATAAGATTGACTTGTAGTTTTTTTGAAATTATGCATAAAATAGAAATATTTTGAAATAATAAGTTTATATTTTATTCATTATAAGGAGGATAATAAGAATTGGATAAATTTGCATTGGTATTAGTAATAATTGGAGCCATAAATTGGGGACTGATTGCTTTATTTCAATTTGACCTTGTAGCTGCTATATTTGGTGGGCAGACAGCATTGTTCAGTCGTTTAATCTATGGACTGGTAGGTTTGGCAGGTTTGTACTGCATTACATTACTATTTGATGAACGTGAAAGAGTAGATTGAAAAGATGCCCTAACCCCATTTTTTAGAGTCTTGTTTCTAAAAAATGGCTGGTAGGCCATTCGCAACGAAATCCCAATTTATGCGACGCAAGGAGCAGATAAATTGGTGATTGAGACTGTGAGATGCGAGAGAAAAAGACAATCCAGTTTCGGATTGTCTCTTTTATTTTTATTTACTCTCCTGCTATTGACAATTTTTTGATTTTTAGTGAAGGTGAACCTATATAAGCTCCTCCCGGTAAACCAAATTTTAAATCAGAACCTATTTCTTCAATATTTTTTATCATTTCAAAGTAGTTTCCTGAAACCGTAATTTGCTCTACAGGTGTTGAAATTTTTCCGTTTTCTATTAGGAAACCCAAAGAAGCTAATGAAAAATCTCCTGATACTGAATTTAAACCTGAATGAAGCCCCTGAAGATCAGTTATCAATATTCCCTTATCTATATCTTTAACCATTTCATCTAAGGACCTTTCCCCCTTCTCTACATAAAAGTTCGAAGGAGATATACCGATTGATGACTTATAAGACCCCTTGCTGGCATTTCCTGTAGTTTCAATACCATCCTTATTGGCTGTTTTTAAATTATGAAAATATGTCTTTAAGACACCTTTATCAATAACTTTTTTATATTTGCAAGCAACTCCTTCTCCATCAAAAGACTTAGATGCAAGACCGCCTTCCATATATGGGTCATCTATTAATGTAAAAATATCACTTGCTATTTTTTCATTTAACTTTCCTTTTAATAAAGAGAGGTTTTTTTGTACTGCTTCTGCTGAGAATATACCTGTAAATGCTTCCAGTAAGTCTGCTGCAGCCGAATTTCTTATGATTACTTTATAGTCACCAGATTTAACAGACTTTCCACCTAAAAGTGCTATCGCTTCATCTACAGCTTCCTTTGCAACTTCCTTTGCTTTAAATTCAGAAAAATCGTTACCGGTGCGAAAAGCTAAACCAGTTTTTATATCATCCCCATCCTTTGCCACTACAGAAACATAGGTATAAGCTATATTGTTTTTGTCATGTAGGTATAAGCCTTTTGTGTTTGACATAATTGTTTCTCCATAACCATCCCCGTAAACACAAGCCTGGACAGATTCAATTCTTTTATCTAACTTAAAGGCCTCTTCCTCAAGATTTTTAACAAATTCAATTTTTTCTTCTTCTGTTACATTTTCAAGTGAGGGATTAAATGAATCCACCTTTTTATATTCTTCAGACCCTTCAAAAATAAACTCTTCGTCTTCAGAATCTATAATCATAGCATTCTCAATAACATCTTTAACCACTTGTTCAATTGATGTTTCATCTACCTTTTCAGTATAAGAATATCCCATTTTACCATTGTAAACAGCTCTTAAGGATAGTCCTTCACTTTCCGATAAACTATAACCATCAAGTTCCCTCTGGAAAACTTTTAGGGAAAGACTGGATCCTGCAGAATAATAAATTTCCATATCATTTAAGCCCTTATTCTTGCCTTCTTGAAATATCTTTTCAATTAATGATTTCTTATCCATTATTATTGTTCACCTTCCCTTCCACCTACTGTTATTTCCGAAACTCTTATCATTGGCTGGCCTACATTAGCAGGTATACTTCCACTTACAGAACCACACATTCCTTGACTTTGTAAGAGATTATTTCCAACCATGTCAATTTTATTAAGTATATCTGTACCTTTACCTATTAGAGTTGCACCTCTTACAGGTTCTTTTATTTTACCATTTTCAACTATGTATCCTTCCATAACCGCAAAGTTAAATTCTCCGGTACTAGGATTAACAGAGCCACCACCCATATTTTTTGCATAAATACCTCTTTCTGTATTTGCAATTATTTCTTCTGGTGTAGACTTGCCGTTGTCGATAAATGTATTGGACATACGGGATGTAGGAGCAAATCTGTAAGATTGGCGCCTAGATGAGCCAGTAACATCCATATTCATTCTTCTACCATTTAGTTTATCTACCATGTAGCCTTTAAGAATACCATTTTCTATAAGAACATTTCTTTGTGATGGTGTCCCCTCATCATCTATACTGAAAGATCCCCATTCATTTGGAATTGAACCATCATCAATAGCTGTAACTATAGGTGATGCTATTTGCTGACCTACCTTTCCTGCAAATACAGAAAGTTCTTTAGCAACCGATGTTGCTTCTAATCCATGCCCACATGCTTCATGGAATATAACACCACCAAAGCCGTTATCTATAATTACAGGCATTCTGCCACTGGGACTATACTTTGCATTAACCATGGTCACAGCAATTCTTGATGCTTCCTTGGCATAATGGTCAATATCCAAATTTTCAAAGAATTCAAAGCCTTTACTTGCACCAGGGGCATAGAAGCCTGATTGCATCTCTCCGTTTTTGCTAGCTACTGAGGAAATACCAAGTCTAGAGCGAACTCGGGTGTCTTCTTTCCACAAGCCTTCAGAGTTAGCAACCATTATATCTTGTATGTAATCAGTGTAGCTAATTGTAACCTGTGTAATCAAATCATTGTAGTTAAAAGCTGTATCATAGGCCTTTCTCATTATTTGAACCTTTTTTGTTTTTTCAACGGTAGATGGATCTATTTGAATATTACTAATATTTTTAACATCCGTCTTTGTCAAATTTATTGTATGGTCAATAACATTTCCTTCTACAGCTGCAGCAGCTTTTTTTGCAGTTTCTATTAAAGTGTCCCTGTCAGACTTGTTTGTATATGCATAAACACTGTTAAAACCTTTGAATATGCGGATACCTACGCCATAATCTCTTCCTGACATTGTGCTATCAACCTTGCCGCCTATCATAACAATTCCGTTATTAGTTCGGTCTTCCACATAAATTTCAGCGAAATCACCGCCTGTGGACAAGGCTGCTGTAAGTGTATCCTCAATCAACTTTTTATTTAACACATAATCACTCCTTTTCTTCTAGTATAAGAGTATTTTACCATATTTTCCTTAAAGTATGAATAATTATTTTGGAAAATTATAGAGAATAAAAAACCATGGTCAATCAAAAGAGACCAATCAAAAGGGCCAGTTCTTGGTGATTGATAATCAATCACCAAGAACTGGCCCCGAAACTGAGAAACTGCGAACATTAAACTAATTTAATTCTATGGTATACTTTTTTGCCTTTTCTAATCATTAATTTACCGTCTTCAAAGTCTGCTTCAGTAATTGTAGCACCTACATCGCCTACTATCACGTCATTAACAGTAACACCTGACTGATCGATAAGTCTTCTTCCTTCGCTCTTTGATTTAATAAGGCCTGCTTTTGATATAAGGTCGATAACTGTCATACCTTCACCTAATTCAGCTTGAGTTAATTCTGTAGTTGGGATATTTTCTGAATCAGCCCCCCCTCCAAATAATGCTTTGGCTGCTTCTTGAGCCTTAAGGGCATCTTCTTCTGAGTGAATTAGTTTAGTTACTTCAAATGCAAGAATTTCTTTTGCCTTATTTATTTCAGCGCCTTCCAAGGCTCCTAATCTTCTTACTTCATCCATGGGCAAGAATGTTAGAAGTGCTAAACATTTTTCAACATCAGCATCATCTATGTTTCTCCAATATTGATAGAACTCATAAGGTGTAGTTTTGTTCCTATCAAGCCACAAGGCACCTTTCTCGGTTTTACCCATTTTATTGCCTTCGCTGTTTGTTAAAAGAGAAAATGTCATACCATAAACTTGCTTGCCGGCTTTTTTTCTTGTAAGGTCAACACCTGCTATGATATTTGACCACTGATCATTTCCACCTAATTGCATCTTGCAGTCAAATTTATCATTAAGCATATAAAAATCATATGCCTGCATAAGCATGTAGCCAAATTCAAAGAAGGTAAGACCTTCATCCAGCCTATTCTTGTAACAGTCTGCTGCAAGCATTTTGTTTATTGAAAAATGCACACCTACATCTCTCATAAATTCAAGATAATTCAAAGGTAAAAGCCATTCTGAATTTCTTGCCATCAAAGCCTTATCGTCTGTAAAGTCAAGAAACTTCTTAAAGACTTTTTTAAAATTTTCAGCGTTTTGCGTTATTGTTTCAAATGTCATAATTGAACGCATGCCAGTTCTGTCACTTGGGTCACCTATCATAGTAGTTCCATCACCAAGTAGAGCTATAGGTCTATGTCCATGTTGCTGCATTATGGACATTACCATAATCTGAATGAAATGACCAATATGCAGACTGTCTGCCGTAGGGTCAAAGCCTATATAAAAAGTAACAGACTCTTTTCCCAATAATTCTCTTATTTCTTCTTCATGAGTACATTGCTCAACGTAGCCTCTTTCTACTAATACATCAAAAACATTTCTTTTTTCCATGTTTTCCTCCTTATATTTATATAAAAGTCGTAGGTTATGCGCAGGGGAATTCACCAATTTATCAGCCTGCTATCGCTCACATAAATTGGGAATCCTGTGCGTTTGACCTACCATCAATTTCTTTCTCCCCCTGGTCAAAGAAATTGGGTTAGGTCATAAAAAAAGGGCTATTTCATCCGAAAGGACGAGATAACCCGTGGTACCACCTTAATTTGCTATTGCCTCTTTCTGTAATAACGGTCAGATAAACCGCTGTGTTTTCACACAGAACTCAGGAGTCGTATTTCACACCTTGTGCTGAGAATCTTTCACCATCCGATTCACTCTCTCGATTGTAACCAAAGTGTTACTTAAGTTCCTTCACAGTTATAGTAAAGTATTATTATTTGAATCATTATTGAAATGATAATATAAATTTAAATTATTGTCAAGAAGATGTATTAATAATATGCACATTTTTCTTATGTGTTAATAAAATGCACATTTTACATATATTGTCCAAATAATTAAACTTCTATTAAGTGTTTTTGAAGA
>CAZTML010000040.1:0-12291 GCA_964614935.1 uncultured Clostridia bacterium
GCAATAAATAAATAAGTCAGGCCTAGTTGATTTTGTAAATCTTCAAATTTATTGATAATCTGAGCTTGTATTGAAACGTCAAGTGCTGAAACAGGCTCGTCACATACTATAAATTCAGGTTCAACTGCCAGTGCTCTTGCAATGCCTATTCTTTGACGCTGTCCACCAGAAAATTCGTGAGCATAACGAGTTGCATGTTCACTAGAAAGCCCAACAACTTCCATTAATTCATTAACTCTGTTATCCCTGTCTTTTCTGTTTTTATACATTCTCATAACATCTAATGGTTCTCCTACAATATCCCCCACTGTCATCCTTGGGTTTAGTGAAGAATATGGATCTTGAAAAACCATTTGTGCATTTTGTCTTAATTCTTTTATAGACTCTCTGCTTTCAATCTTTTTGCCATTAAAAATTACTTCTCCGCCTGTTGGTTTATATAGATGCAATATAGACCTTCCAACTGTTGTTTTACCACAGCCGGATTCACCAACCAAGCCTAAAGTTTCACCTTTTTTTATATTAAAAGATATATCATCAACAGCCTTTAAAGGTTTGCTTTTTAATAAACCTGTTGAAATATCGAAATATTGCCGTAAATTTTTGACTTCAAGAAGATTGTTATTATCTTTATTCATGGTTATACATCTCCTCTACTTGTTCTCTCGTTAAAACTTCTTTTTCAATTCCTTCTTTTACATTCATCCAACATCTGGAAGTATGTTTATCCTTTATTTTAAGCTCAACAGGATTTACATTAAGGCAGACTTTCATTGCATTATCACACCTTGGTGCAAATGGGCATCCTTGGGGCATATTCAATAAATCTACGGGATTACCTCCAATTGGTTTAAGACGTTGTTTCTTGTCTTGTACTGTTGGTATGGAATTTAACAATCCCTTAGTATATTCATGTTTAGGGTTATAAAAAATATCGTCCGATGTTCCCCTTTCAGATATTTGTCCCGCATACATAACTATTATATCATCACACATTTCTGCTACTACGCCTAAATCGTGAGTTATAAGAATTATTGCCATTCCCAACTGCTTCTGCAAATCTTTCATTAAATCAAGTATCTGTGCTTGGATTGTAACGTCCAGGGCTGTTGTAGGCTCATCTGCAATTAATATATCCGGTTCACATGCAAGGGCCATGGCAATCATAACCCTTTGTCTCATACCACCGGAAAATTCATGGGGATATTGTTCTATTCTTTTTTCAGGTTCATTTACCCCAACTAATTTGAGCATTTCTATAGCTCTTGCTTTTGCCTCTTGTTTACTTCTATTTGTATGCAATAAAATTGCTTCCATTAATTGATTTCCAACTGTAAATACAGGATTTAAACTTGTCATTGGGTCCTGAAATATAATAGAAATTTGATTTCCTCTGATTTTTTGCATTTTATCCTTACTGCAACCAACCAGTTCCTGACCTTTTAATTTTATGCTTCCACTCACAATTCTACCGGGATTTGTTAGAATTTGAAGTATGGAATATGCTGTAACGCTCTTTCCTGAGCCTGATTCTCCAACAATACCCAAAACTTTTCCTTCTTCTAAATTAAAGGATACACCATTAACTGCCTTTACCTCGCCGGAAGAAGTGAAAAATGAAGTGTGCAAATCTTTTACTGATAATAAACTCATTTTATTCCTCCTACTTCTTTAATTTCGGGTCAAATGCATCTCTTAGACCGTCACCTAACAGGTTGAAAGACAAAACTATCAACCATATAGCTATTGCAGGTATAACAAGCCTGTAGGGATAGCTGTAAATTCCAGATAATGCATCTGACGCTAAAGAGCCTAAACTTGGCATTGGTATTGAAACACCCATACCAAGGAAACTTAGATAAGATTCAGTAAATATAGCTGACGGAATCTGCAAAGCAGTTGATATTATTATAACGCTCATGCTGTTTGGTAGTAAATGTTTCTTAATAATTCCCCAAGGACTAGCCCCAACTGATTTAGCAGCTAAAATATATTCGTTTTGCTTTATTGACAAAATCTGGCCTCTTACTAGCCTTGCCATACTTACCCAATAAAGTAGGGCAAATACAACAAATATACTTATCATGTCGGTTCCTATTTTAGCTAATGGTGTTCCATCTATTTTAGGTCCTAACACTTGTTTTAATACAACTGACAGCAAAATTATTATAAGCATGTCCGGTAAAGAATAAATAATATCAACAATCCTCATCATGAAAAGGTCTACTTTACCGCCAAAATAACCTGCTATAGACCCATAAATCACACCTATGATCAATACGATTATGGCTGCAAAAAAACCAACTAACAAGGAAATTCTTGCCCCGTATATAACTCTTATGGCATAGTCCCTACCTGAAGAGTCAGTACCAAATAAATGTGGAAATACTTTTTCACCGTTTGCTATACGTTCTAATTCCGTTTCTCCATATTCAAGTGGCCTTAAATTATTATATGTTTTATCAATTCTTTTACCTTGCGCAACCCCTAATTGTTGTTCGTAAGTATACGGATAAACCATTGGAACAAAAGTTACTATTATTGCTATAAGAATTAATACAGCTAAGCATGTCATTGCAATCTTGTTCTGTCTTAGCCGTCTCATACCATCTTTAAAAAATGTAATACTTTCGCTCATTCTAACTTGCTGAGCTTTTTCTTCATCTGTTGCTTTATCAAAATCCCTTATATTAAGCTGAAAGCTAAGAGGATTTTTTTTAGGCATTTCGTTATTATTAGTCATCGTCATCCTCTCTCCTATCCTAAATCTATTCTCGGGTCAAATACCTTATACAAAATATCTGAAATAAGCATCATTATAATTATAAGAGTCCCTAAAAATATTGTAGTTCCCATAATCATAGTATAATCTCTGTTTGTAATGCTTGAAACAAATTCTTTTCCAAGTCCCGGTACTGCAAATATTTTTTCAACAACCAAAGATCCAGTAATAATATATGCTATCATTGGTCCTGCATAAGTTACAACAGGCGTTACAGCATTCCTAAGGGCATGTTTAAACAATACCTTTAACGGCCTAACTCCCTTTGCCCTAGCTGTTCTTATATAGTCTTGACTTAATACATCAAGCATACTTGATCTGGTAAGTCTTGTAGTATAAGACATGGGGTATAGACTAAGCGATATAATAGGAAGTATAAGTCCTCCCGGTTCATTACCGTTAGCTGGAAATATCCCCATCCAAACACAAAAGACTAACAAGAGCAAGGTTGCTATAATAAATGATGGCATAGCGACCAAGCCGGTTGATACAACCATTATTATTTTATCTACAGTTTTATTATGAAAAATAGCTGCTATAGAACCTAAGATTGTCCCTAAAGTTAAAGCTATTGCTGCAGCAGTTCCTCCCAGTTTTGCACTTACTTTAAAACCTTGCATAATAACTGTTGTAACATCCCTTCCTCTTTGTTTAATGGAAGGACCAAAGTCACCTTTCAAAACACCCTGAAGGTATGTTACAAACTGTTCAGATGTAGGTTTGTCCAATCCATATTTTGCTTCTAGAGCTTTCGTAACTGCAGGGCTTGGAGCCTTTTCACTTAAGAATGGGCCACCCGGCACATTATGCATGACAAAAAAAGTAATCGTAATTATTAAAAATATTGTAACCACTGCCAAGGTCAGCCTCTTAACAATGTATAAAGCTAATTTTGAATCCATAGCTACCTCCAAATTGAATAAATTAAATTAAAGATTATAAATAAGGATGTTTTAAAAGGTGGGTGGGTATAGTTTGAAACATCCTAAAAATTACCTTAATTCTAGTTAAAACACTAGTAAGTATATCACAATAATTCTCCTATATCAATGTTCTGATTAAATTACCACAACTGTATATTTATGCCAAGAAACTATATAATTGTTATTTTATCCTCTTTAATATTTCACATAAGAACTTATAAACATTTTCAACAGATTTTATACTTACATGCTCATTTGGTGAATGAGCATCGTAGGCATCAGGCCCCATTGATATAGCATCAAGTCCCGGTATCTTTTCCATTAATAGGCCGCATTCAAGTCCTGCATGTATTGCGCCTACCTTAGGTTCACTATTAAAGATGTCCTTGTATGTCTCTATACAAATATCTCTGATTGGTGATTCCTTTGCATATTCCCATCCCGGGTATTGACTTCCTATTTGGCAGTCTACACCTAGGGAAGTTCCTAATTGCTTCATTGCAGGATGAAAATCTTCTGTAAGCAATGTTTCAACACTGCTTCTAGGATGATTATACAAGCTAATGAAATTTTCATCTGTAGTAATAATTCCTAAATTATTGGAACTTATAACCAAGTCAATAGCAGTGGATCTTGATAATACTCCAACAGGAATTAAATTTATTAAGGCCACTATTTTTTGGTATATATCACTTTCCAAAGTATATACTTCCTTATTTAATTCTGTCAATGTAACTCTTACACCTGAGTCGGTAAAAGCATATTCATTACTAAGAATTTCATCCCACTTGTAAATTTTATTTCTTACTTCATCTATATTCTTTATTGTTATAACAGCATTTGCCTCTCTTGGTATTGCATTCGTTTTTGAACCTCCATCAATACTGGTTAAATCAACATCATTAATTAAATCATAAAGAATTCTTCCAAGTATTTTAATTGCATTTCCTTTTTCCTTGCCAACGTCTACACCCGAATGACCTCCCGATAGACCTTTCACACTTAATTTATAAGCTTTCTCCTTTGAATTCTTGAATTTAAGAGGTATTTTAAAATCAATTTCACTTCCACCGGCACAGCCTGAAGTCAATACACCTTCTTCTTCACTATCTAAATTCAATAAATATTTACTTTTAAACAAAGAGCCATTAAGGTTAGCAGCACCTGTCATTCCTTTTTCTTCATCAGTAGTTATTAAAACCTCAAGACAAGGATGGTCTAAATCCGAGTCTAAGACGGATAAGGCCATCGCCACCCCTATGCCATTATCAGCTCCTAGTGTTGTGTCGCTAGCGTAAATATGACCATCTACAATCCTTAATTTAATTGGGTCATTTTCAAAATCATGTTCTACACCTTCGTTTTTCTCACAGACCATATCCATATGGCCTTGCAACATAAGGGTAGGTGCATTTTCATATCCTTTTGAAGCAGGCTTTTTTATGATTATATTCAAATACTCGTCTTGTATTACTTCTAATCCTTTTGATTTTGCAAAATTGAATAAATAATCTGAAATTTGTTTTTCATTGCCTGAACCTCTAGGTATTTGCGATATTTCTTCAAAATAATAAAATACCTTGTCTGGTTTCAAGCCTTCTAAAACCCTTCCCATACCATTCCTCCTTGTTTCATCCTATTGATTTATATTTCATTGTTGAAGCACCTAACGTTAGTGTCATTCAACAAGTCCTATTCTATTTAAAGGAAAAAATCTAAATATAACTTTTCCTATAACTTTATCCTTGCTTATATAAGGCTGATTCCAATATCTTGCATCATAGGATATAGGTCTATTGTCTCCTAAAAAAAAGTATGCATTCGAAGGTACCGTAAATTCTTTTTCTTCTCCTTGAGAATCCACGGCATAGGGTTCCTCTAGGCTCTCTCCATTTATATATATAGATCCGTCTTTTCTAATTTCAATTTTTTCTCCAGGCAAGCCTACAAGCCTCTTAACTAACCTTTTATCATCCAATTCATCTGATTTAAATACTAATATATCTCCACGCTCTGCATCATCTACATTAAATAGTTCATTTACATACAATCTGTCACCGGGTATGATAGTATCTTCCATAGACCCCGTAGGTACTGTCACTAATATAAAAACATATTTATTTAGAAATAATACTATAATAAATGCAATTACAACAGGAACAATCCACTCCTTAAAAAAATATCTAATTTTATTCAATCTATCTGAATCGGCCATGGACACAAACGGTTTAACCAATTCATTAAAAAAGTCTTTCATTTTTACATCCAATCTAGCTTCTCTTGAGCCTTATTATTTTGCCCTTAACAGAATCCTTCTGTTATCTATGCCAAAATATCATTAAAAATTCTATAAAAATTACCGCCAATTATAAGTTTACAGTCTTCTTGAGAAATTCCCCTTCTTAAAAGTTCTTCCGTAAGAAGAGTCGCTTCTGCGTGAGAATTTAATGCATCATTTTTGTGCTCTGAGAACTTAAATTTCAATTCGCTGTTATAATAACTATTACAAAGGTCAAAACCAAAACCTACATGTTTGGCACCTACCAGATTTACCATATATTCGACGTGGTCTGCCAACCTACTTATAGGATTTTCCCCTTCTCTTACACCGGCAATTGTATTATATGCATTTATCCCAACAACACCATTTCTACTAGCTATAGCTTTAATTTGTTCGTCTGTAAGGTTTCTCATTCTTCCATGAAGTTCCCTTGAATTTGAATGTGATGCAATAAAAGGTTTATTAGTAAATTTCACTACATCCCAGAAACCTTCATCGTTTAAATGGCTTACATCAATTAACATGTTCATTTCTTCCATTCTTTTTACTACCTGAACCCCAAATCTTGTAAGCCCACCTCTTTGACCTTCTTCTACAGGATTAAAGCTGCATCCGTCTGCCACAAAATTTCTCCTGCTCCAAACAAGTCCTCCTGCCCTTACTCCCAGTTCGTAAAATATTCTTAAAAGACCAATGTCGTTTCCGATTGGTTCTAATCCTTCAAAAGATATTATTATTCCAATTTTATCTTCATTTACTACCTTATGTAAGTCTTCCTTAGTTTTAACTAGTATTACCTCTCCATCACAAGTTCCAATGTCTTCCATTAAGGCTCTTATTTGTCCTAAAGCAACTCTTAAGGACATTTCAGGCACAAATAAATCATCCATATATAATGATGATATAATTAAGTTAAATCCGCCCTTTTTGAAATTTTCAAGATAATAACTCTTAATAACTTCTTTTTCTCCTGCCATATATCTATTGTAAATTTCCCCTGCCAAGTCTAAATGAGTGTCTACAACAACATTATTTTTATGTAAATTTAGTGCACATTCTTTGAAATCCATGTGGGTCTCCTTCTATCTGCTATACAATTATTATCCTAAGGAGTCCTTTTCTAAGGACTTCTTAGGTTATATTCATTATAGTAAGTTTCTTGTTATTTTACAAGTTAAATTTGGAGACTTGCATGCTACATCGCCCCGAAACATTACAGTTCAGACCCAACCGGGTCTATTATCCTGACCGAAGCGAAGGATCTCATCTTTCAAAATCTGAGATTAAATGCTCATCCCCAAAGACTTTCCCTACATTTAAGGTGTAAGGTGTGTCCCTCTTCCTATATTATTTGAATTTCTTTTGTTGCCTTATTTAAAACTTCATTTCCACCTTCTGTAACAGCTACAATATTTTCTATTCTAATTCCAAAGTTTCCTGCTAAGTAAATTCCTGGCTCTATAGAAAAAACCATACCTTTTTGTAAATTTTGATGATTGCTTGCTTTTATATCAGGAGCTTCATGGACTGAATAGCCTATTCCATGACCAAGCCTTGTGAAGAAATTCTTACCATAACCAGACTCTTCAATTATATCTCTTGCTTTTTTGTCTACATCCGGTATATAGGCACCTTTTACCGCCGATTTTTCCCCTGCTTCCTGACTAGCCTTTACAATTTCATAAACCTTTCTTTCTTCTTCCGTAACCCCTCCCACAAATACGGTTCTTGACATATCAGCACACATATTGTTGTACTTGCAACCCCAGTCCAGAACAATAATATCTTTTTCTTGAATTACTCTTTGGTCATCATTGTAGTGGGGATAAGATGAGTTAGGACCTGAACAAACCATGGTAAAGCCTTCATCTGCTCCCTTTTCCTTAAATATTTCATTCATTTTTCTTGCTATATCAGCCTCTTTCATTCCTGGTTTTATAAACTTTAATAATTCCTCGTAAGACTCATCTGTAATTTTAGCAGCCATTCTCAAATTATTAAGCTCTTCCTCATCCTTGATCATTCTCATATCTTCCAAGACAGGCTTGCCGTTTATAAATCTAACATCCATTGCCTCCATTATCTGAAGAATTAAAAATGCTCTTTCTGTAGAATTTACTGCAATAGTTTTACCAATCAAGCCTTGCTCTTCAAATGCCTTTTTAACCGTATCCGTAAATACGTTACCGTCAAACCAACCGTAAACCTTAATGTCAGGCCCCAATACACCTTGAACTTCATCCTTAGTCAACAAATTACATATATAAAAATAAGACCCGTCTTTTTTTATTATTAATGCTTGAAATCTTTCACAAATATGGGTGTTGTGCCCCATAATAAATTCCATTTCTTCTGAAGGAGCAATAAGTATTGCATCTATATTTTTCTTTTGTAAAATAATAACTAACTTGTCCAAATATTTTTTTCTCATAATTTCCTTCCTCCTTAATTTTTATTATAACTCTTAATAGTCTGGCTGTCATCATAAGTTATGTGTCAGAACTCATATTTTAAGTATGTCCTCTACAGCTAAACAACCGAAGGCTCTAGTAGGAGCTTTCCTGTTTTAAAACGGTTTAAATTAAGCATACTTACATCAATAGTAGACTCTTCATTTAAAATCATTTCTGACATTGCTATACCTGTAATAGGTCCAAACATAAAGCCATGCCCGCTAAATCCTAATGCTATATAAAAGCCTTTTGCATTTTCCGCTTGGTCGTAAATAGGTTGTTTGTCTGGTGTCATATTGTAAAGACCTGCCCATTGTCTTATAACCCTAAGTTTTGAAAGAGAAGGCAACACGGAGTCTATGGTTTTAGCCATTTCTTCAATAAAGTACCAGCTAGATGTAACTCTCAAATCCTTGGGTTCATTTTCATCACCTCTACCCATAATAAATGTACCTTCAGGTGACTGTTGTACATAAAAATTCAAACCAAAGGACATAACCATAGGGTCTTGCATAGGTTCTACAGGCTCAGTAACTAAAATTTGATGCCTTTCGGAATATGTAGGAATAGAAAGTCCAACCATATCGCATATAGATTTTGAATATGCATTTGTAGCATTTACAACAATATTTGTAGAAACGAAACCTTTATTTGTTTCCACACCTGTTACTCTTCCTTTTTCTACCCTGATTCCTATTGCTTCTGTAAAGGTGTTAAATTCTGCTCCCAATCTTTTAGCTGCTCTATAAAAAGCATCAGTTGTATGGAAAGGATTTAAAAATCCATCTTTACTACAATAAGTAGCCCCTTTTAAAACATCAGTATTCAAATAAGGAACTATATCTTTAGCTTCTTCTAATGAAAGAAATTTTGAAGGAATTCCACATGCATGTTGAACTTCAATATTTTTCAAGAATTGTTCAACTTCATGGTCTGTATCTGCAACCAATAAATATCCTTTTTGCTTAAATTCAATATCCCCTTTATATTCCAATATTTCATTAGCATCTTCATAAAACTCAATGCTTTTCTTGGCAATTTTGCAGTTCATTTCTGTTCCCCACTGCATTCTTACACCTGCACCACACCTGCCTGTAGACCCGCTGCAAATATAGTCTTTCTCCAGCACAAGAATATCCTTAACACCCTTTTTTGCCAGGTTATATGCAATTGAACAGCCGCTTATACCTGCTCCTATTATAACAACCTCTGCTTTATTTTTCATCCCTTCTCCCTTCCTTAGCTATAAGTCCTAATTTTACTCCTACAACAGGAGGTCGGTTAGTTTGAAATTTTATATCCTTTATGTTTTGACCTGTGAAATTTGCAATTTCCATCATTATTAACTGACCGCAAGTTTTACCTTGGCAAGGACCCATGCCGGCACGGGTAAGTCTTTTTATTTCATCAAAAGTAACATAGCCATCTTTTATAAGATCCCTAATTTCTTTTAATGTAACATCTGAACATCTACAAATAATAGTATTTTCGTCCATATTAAGTCTCCACCTTGATATTTCTTATTTGGTACAAAAATTTTCTGTCTACTTCAATTGTAAGAACCGGTGTACGGTCAAAAGTTTTCGGATTTAATACCTTTATAAGCTTAACATCTGTTATTTGTTTGCCTTCTCTATCAAGTCCCTTTAAAATTTGCCCCTCTTGGGGAATAGGCAAAAATTCGTAAGGTATTTTTATTTCAATAGTATTTTCTGATTTGGAACCATCAACTAACATAATTGCAAGGCCAGGGCATTTGCTTAAACACATTGCGCATCCCGTGCAATTTTCAAAGGAAAGCTCCGGGATTTTATTTATATCCTCCCCTACTTTTATGGCATCAAACTTACATGCAGTCTGGCAAGGATTGCAGGGTATTTCTTTATAGCATTCAATAACAGCAACCGCACCTTTATTTATTCTCTCTATTGGAGGAAATTTTTCCATTATTATTTCCACATTTGGAATTCCAGTTTTCTCAAACATTTTTACCTCCTAAGCAATAGCTCTATCCCTGCTAAAATATGCTGTCCAGCAGGTCCTGAACGTAAATTTTCCAACTGACTAAAATAATCATTTTTTCTATCTAAATAATCTGGTCCCTTGTAACCTATTTTTTCTGAGGCACATAAACCTGCTAAAAATCCTTCAACCATTGCAGCACTTGCTTCCTCTACTCCGGTTGCATCACCGGCAGCAAATACACCTTCCACACTAGTTTCGTAATTTTCCTTTCGGACAGGAACAAGACCACTTAATTGAGGAATATATTCCATCTGGCATCCCCTCATTGCAAGGAGTTCATTTAAGGGTGTAAGCCCTACCGAAATACACATTACATCAACATCAAAGATTTTTTCACTCCCCCTTATGGGTTGGAACTTTTCATCAACTTGGCAAATCACTACTTCTTCTAAAAAATCCTTGCCTCTTGCTTCCTTTACAGTGTGAGAAACAAGTATAGGTACTCCCATTCTTCTTATTTTTGAGGCATGTACCAAATAACCCCCTATTTTAGGAGCAGCATCAATGATTGCTTTTACCTCAACTCCCGCCTGCATAAGTTGATAACTTACGATTAGGCCAATGTTGCCTGCTCCTACCATGAGTATCTTGTTTCCGGGTTTTACACCATAGACATTCATGAGGGTTTGAACAGCTCCTGCACCGTAAATCCCAGGCAAATCATTGTTAGGAAAACTCAAAAACTTTTCATAAGCTCCCGTTGCAACGACTACAGCCTTAGGTTTTATTTTAAAATAAAAGTCCTCTTTTTCTAAAACTGTAATGACTCCATCTTCAAACATTCCCACTACTGTGGCTTCTGTCATTATATTAACGTTTTCCCGATACTTAAAAAGTTCTCTTAATAATATTTCAGGTATGTCAATTCCTCTTACAGAAGCATACTGTTTTTCAGAACCAAAAAACATATGTGTTTGTTTTACAAGTTGGCCGCCTAATTTTTTGTTTTTATCGATTATTAATACCTGGGCTCCGCTTTGAGCTGCACTCAATGCTGCACAAAGTCCTGCAGGTCCTCCTCCAATAACGACTAATTCTGCTTTTTTCATGCTATCACTCCCTTGCCGTCCTGGATTTCAACTATCATTCCTTCTTCTAAATCAGTAACACAAGTCTTAATGTTTGCTACACCATTTACTGTCATTAAACAAGATGAGCAATTTCCTATAGCGCAATAGAATCCCCTAGGTCTGTGTAAAAACAAACTTCTCCCAAGAACTTTCACATCTTGGGCATGAAGTGCGGCAGCAATCGTTTCACCTTTGTAGCCTTCCATTTCCTGACCTTGGAAAACAAATTTTACTTTGATTTCTTTATTAAATTTAAGAATAGGGTGTTCTTCAATCCTCATATTTCATCTCCTGCCAAATATAATAATTTGCTGAAAAAATACTTGAGATAATTATCAAATTCTATTGAGTTTATTATAGTATTAAAATTTTTCTTTGTCAATTTTTCTATTCCCTATCCTATATACTATTAACTTATATCTTTTAGAATAAATAAGAGAAAAATAGTTATTTTAAATATATAGCTAAACAATAGTATAAAAAATGTATATTTAAAAAACTTAATAATTTAATATTTCAATTGAGGGTAACTTAATAACTTTACTATAATTTAACACAAATTATTGACTTTATTACTATGGCAATATATAATGAATTTCAAGAAATATGTGTTTCTTGCGGTCAAAGGGATACTTGTGAAAACAGTATTTGCGGAGTAAGGCATCTAAGTCCTTGGATATTCAGATATGATGTTCTTATGTGAGAGGTGTACTATCAGGGTGGATAGCCAATAATTTTGGTTGTCCTTTTTTAGTAT
>CAZTML010000041.1:0-12223 GCA_964614935.1 uncultured Clostridia bacterium
AATAATTGTAGCTGATATATGGAAAGTATTGAGACCGGTTAAAAATATAATTAAATATGATAATAATTATACTGTTTCATATTCAGACAAAAGCGACCTGTGGAAAAAAACATTAGGAACTATTAATTCAGCATTTGCTGATTATGCAAATAGTAGGGTATCTGAAATAGCTGTATTTCCCGCTGAATACTTAAAGTTTGATTTCAATTCAAATATACCGGTTACTATATTTACCGACCACATGGGAATTGAAAACGAAAATATAAATTCAACAGTAAAAAATATTAAAAATGTCATAATTGATCTAAATGATATTCATTCAATTTTTATTTACAATGGCGAAAACACTATAAAAATTCAAAGCGACAACATTAATACCCAAGAATTTACCGACTTTGCCAAGTCTTTAAACTTTGAAGATAAGACGAAATATGCCTCAGGTCAAAAAATAGGGGAAGATACAATACAGGTGCCTGTTCCTTTGGAAGAGACAGCACTTAATCCCATTTTTGTGCAATCGGAACTTGACGTATTTGATACTGATAGAATTAACGAAATCGCAAAGAATTATTTCAAGAATGATTACGACTATGTCAGAAAATCTGTTGAAGTAAGCGGTAACTTAATTTATGTTTACAGGACAGAAAAAATACTTAGAGTTAATGAAGAAGGGTCCTTAGATTTTTATGATGCCTCAATAGAGCCTAACAATAGTGCAGATGCTTATAAAAGTTTCCTAGCCGCTGTGAAATTTACGGAAGAATTTTTAGGTTTTCCGGAAAATGGATTTTTAAGCAGTGTAGAAAACATTCATTTAGAAGGAAATGAAGGTTATAGATTTACTTTCTCTTACTCTATAATGGAAAGACCGATACTCTTTAGTAGAGTTAGAAACAATTCTGCTCTTCAGATAGATGTTGTAGGAAACAATGTTATATCCTACAAAAGATTTATAAGAAAAATTGATAGTAGCCAAATGGATAAGGTGGCAGAGATACAAATCCTTCCTGCAATCGATGTAATTAGCAACAATGTTGACGCTTCATTAATCAATACAAGGAATGAAGAAGTTAAAGAAGTTGAAAATGCTGAAATTATTACAAGCCAGGAGGAAGTAGTTAAAGAACTTAAACCAATAAAGCCCGATATGCTTAAAGAAATAAACAACATATATCTTGGATACTTTGATATATCGAGAATTGCCAGGGAACAGGTTTTAAGAGTAGTATGGGTAATCGAAACTAATGAAAAGACATTTATATTCAATGCCATATCAGGTCTTTTAATAGAAGAGTGGTAGACAGGAGTAATACCATGGATTGGAATAAAACAAACACTATCTTGATAACTGCTTTTATAATTTTAAATGTATTTCTTTTTACATCGTCAAACTATATGACAAAGCCAGAGTATAAGCCTGAGAGGGATAAAGAATTTACCCAAAAAGTTACTAAGATGCTGAAAGAAAAAAACATTGTGATAAATGCGGAAATACCGGAAGAACCTTTAATTTTGCCTGTTTTGGAAACAGAATACGAGATTATGAAGATAAACTTGCAGCTTTTGGAAAATTTCTTAGGTGAGAATATAGAACCCCTTGAAGATGTATACACTTACACAAACAGCAAGGGTCATGTTTTAGAAATTATTGATGGTAAAAAACTGAGACTGACCTTAAGAAGCAAGATTCCTGGTGAAATAAAAGGAAATTTTAATATTGAAGAAGAAATAAATGCTTTTATAGAAGGGAAGAATATTAATACTAATAAATATGTTGAGAATTATAAGCATATTTCTGATAATGATTGCATGTATGTATATACTCAAACATATAACGACTATTCAATGGATAATTCTTATATGCATTTTTTCGCCGACAAAGAAGGTATTTATAAGT
Source organism: uncultured Clostridia bacterium (assembly GCA_964614935.1). Lineage (GTDB taxonomy): Bacteria > Bacillota > Clostridia > Tissierellales > Sedimentibacteraceae > Sedimentibacter. Next base: position 1,898 of record CAZTML010000041.1, read on the forward strand.
TTGAAATGCAAAGAATAATATCAGTTACAGAAATAATGGGAAAGATTCGTACAATACGTGCAATAGAAGCATTACCGCGAATTTTAACTTACCCTGAAATTGAAAATAAGGAAATTATAAAAATTGAAATGTCATATTATAGTAGAGAAGATAGCAATTGGCAGAACATTGAAAGAATAAATTCAGACCCAACGTGGAAAGTTATTTTTGACGATGGAAGTCAAAAACATCTACCGGGAATTGATTGAAAAAGAACTTATTATTGATAAATTATAAAAAGTGTTATATCATAAGTGCAAGTCGCTTATGCGACTAGAATCACACCGATACAATGAATTCACAAAAACATATAAAGTAGTTAGATTTTATCACCTTTTGAATTAAATATATTATTAATAGATTAAATAATTAATAATTTCCGGAATAAAAAAAATACTGTGAGGAAGAATTATGGCTAAATTTGTAATAGAGGGTGGCACAAAGTTAAAAGGAAAAGTAAATATAGGGGGATTTAAGAATGCAGCTGTTGCAATAATACCAGCGACTATACTTTGCCCTGGAAAGTGCATTATAGAAAATGTACCAAAAATACAAGATGTAAATGTATTTTTGGAAATATTGAGAGAATTAGGTGCAGATGCAGATTATATAGACGATACATCCTTATATGTTGATGCAAGCAATGTAAAAGAGTGTTATTTGGGAAATGGATTGTCTAAGAAAATGAGGGCTTCATATTACTTGCTTGGGGCAGGACTGGGAAGATTTAGAGGGGCTTCCTCTTTGATGCCCGGTGGTTGCGATATAGGTGACAGACCTATCGATCAGCACATAAAGGGCTTTGAGGCCTTGGGAGCCAAGGTTGATATTACTCCTGAAGGAAGAGTAAGTGTACAAGCTGACAAATTGGTGGGAGCTAAAATTTACCTTGATGTAGTAAGCGTTGGAGCGACCATAAATATTATGTTGGCAGCTGTTTATGCTGAAGGCAGGACAATAATAGAAAATGCAGCAAAGGAGCCACATATCGTAGATACGGCTAACTTTTTAAACTCAATGGGAGCAGATATTAAGGGTGCAGGAACAGATGTAATCCGTATAAATGGGGTAAAAGAATTGACGGGTTGTACCTACAAGGTAATACCCGATCAAATAGAAGCAGGTACATATATGATAGCTGCAGCTTCTACAAAAGGAGATATTATTATTGACGATATAATTCCCAAGCATATGGAACCAATAAGTGCAAAATTAAAGGAAATGGGTATGGGCATTGAAGAGTATGGAGATTCAATGCGAGTTTATTATGAACGTGAATTAGTTCCCGTGAATATTCAGACTCTTCCTTATCCGGGATTTCCAACAGACTTGCAGCAGCCGATGACTGTCCTCCTATCTTCTATAGAAGGTGAATCCGCTGTTGTTGAAGGGGTATCCCAGGACAGATTTAAGTATGTGGAAGAGTTGAAAAAAATGGGTGCCGACATCGAATTTACAAAGAAGCAAGCTAAAATAAAAGGAAATAAAAACTTAAGGGGAACAGTGGTACAAGCTACAGACTTGAGAGCAGGTGCAGCTTTAATAATTGCAGGTTTAATAGCCAATGGATTAACTGAGGTAACAAATATAGAACATATCGATAGAGGCTATGAACACATTGAAAATAAATTCATGAATTTAGGAGCTAAAATTAAAAGAGTTAAAGATGAAGAATAAGAGGAGGAAACCCATGTTAAAGGACTTGAAGTACTTGAAAGTAAATTTACCTGAGGACATTTTAAAGCTAAAATGGGCAGGATATTTCAAAGAGGCTGTAAAACTTATTGATTTAAAACTTAAAAAGGAAATACCTCTAGCTCTTAGAAAGAGACTTGAACTAGAAAAAGAAATTATAAGAGAAATTAAAGACAATTATACTTATACTTTTGATCAAGCTCTTAAAAGGATGCAGGATAATATTGAAGGTTTTACTAAAGAAGAACTTATTATCTTGCAAAACGAAGGTCAAGCTGACTGGATTTTGATTGACGGGAAAGTCATGTTTAATAGCAGCTTCTATGGAAGCTTGATTAAAACAAGGGCTGACTTGGAAGCAAGGCTTATACATAAAAGTAGCGATGATGGAAGTAAGAGAAAAGATTTCTTAGGCGAAAATATTAAGGATACTGTAGCAAATGGGGAAGCATCTTACTTTATTCATTTAAAATCTCTAGTTAGAGTAAAGAAAGAAAGAGCAAGAATAGGAGAAAAGATTAAGGTTCATCTCCCAATTCCGACCCAGTGCCAACAGTCTAATATTAAAATAATAAAAACAGTGCCTGAGGCAAGACATATAGCACCTGTGGACCATCCTTCAAGAACTGCATATTTTGAAGTGGAACTTGAGGAAGACCAAGAATTTTCAGTTGAATATTCCTATGAAAGTCATTTAAAATACAATAACCCTGACCCTTCCTTGGTATCGAAAGAGCAGCCAAGTTTTGAAACAGGTGAATTAGAGCCTCATATTATCTTTACTCCTTATATAAAGGAATTAGCAAAAGAAATCATTGGAGATGAAAGAAACCCCTTATTAAAGGCGAGGAAAATATATGATTATATTACTCAAAATGTGAAATACTCATATGTGAGATCATATTCAACAATAACAAACATTCCTGAATATGCAGCACTAAACCTAAAAGGAGACTGCGGAGTGCAAGCACTTCTCTTTATAACTCTTTGTAGATATGTGGGTATTCCTGCAAAATGGCAGTCAGGACTTGCAGTGACACCTTATAGCATAGGACCTCATGACTGGACACAATTTTATGTGGAACCTTTTGGATGGATGTTTGCAGACCCATCCTTTGGTGGAGGAGAACTAAGAAGCAAGAACACTGATAAATGGAACTTTTATTTTGGAAACTTAGATCCCTTTAGAATGGTTGCTAATTCAGAATTCCAACATGAATTTGATCCACCTAAAAAGTACTTACGCCATGATCCATATGACAACCAAGTAGGAGAAATGGAATACGAAGACAGGGAATTATTAAGAAGTGAATTTACAGTAAAATGGGAACTAATCGATATGCACAAAATACCATGAGATCCGACCCTATCGCTCAGGATGACAAAAAACAAAGGAGATAATATATGACATTAGATATTAAAAACAACGCATTGTACTTTGACGGATGCAATACAGTTGAATTAGCTAAAGAATACGGAACACCCCTATATGTAATGAGTGAAACATCCATAGTAGAAAAATGTACAGAAATTAGAGAAACATTTTTAAACAGATACGAAAGAACAAGGGCAGCCTATGCTGCCAAAGCATTCTTAACACTTTCAATGTGTAAAATAATTGAAAGAGAAGGACTTTGCTTGGATGTTGTTTCAGGTGGAGAGTTATTTACTGCAATGAAGGCAAACTTTCCTGCGGAAAAAATTGAGTTTAACGGCAACAACAAATCTATAGAAGAATTAGAGTTAGCTATTGATTACAATATTGGAAGAATTATTGTTGATGGACTGGACGAATTAAGCTTAATTGAAGAAATTTGTAAGGAAAAAGGTAAAAAGCCTAACATTCTTTACAGAATTACTCCAGGAGTTAAAAGTGATTCTCACGACTATATTGTTACAGGAAAAAAGGATTCAAAGTTTGGAATTCCTTTGGATGATGAAGTAATATTTCCTGCAGTTCAACAAGCAATTAATTCAAGCTATGTTAACTTTTTGGGATTTCATTTTCATGTAGGTTCACAGCTTCACGACAATAAATCTCATATTCAAGCTTTAGATACTGCATTAAAACTAATAAAAGACACTATTGAGAAATATGATTATGTTACTCCTGAATTAAATATAGGCGGTGGCTTTGGAATCAAGTATACAGATGAAGATAATAGACAGCCCTTTGCATATTTTCTTGACCCTATGATGGAAAGAATTGAGCAATTTTCAAAAGATTTAAATATTACAAGACCTGAAATAGTTATTGAACCTGGCAGAAGTATAGTTGGTGAAGCAGGAATTACTCTATATTCTGTAGGCACTATAAAGGATATAAAAGGAATAAGAAAGTATGTATCAGTAGACGGCGGTATGACAGACAATATAAGACCCGCCCTCTACCAAGCTAAATACAAAGGCATGGTTGCCAATAAGGCAGGAGATCCAAAGACGGATCTAGTAACTATAAGCGGAAAATGCTGCGAATCAGGAGACATCCTTATTAAAGATGCACATGTTGCAGAACCTGAAAGAGGAGACATTTTTGCAATATTGTCTACTGGAGCATATAATTATTCAATGGCCAGCAATTACAACAAAAATCCTATTCCTCCAGTTGTCTTGGTTAAGGAAGGCAAATCAGAGGTAATTGTAAAAAGACAGACCTTTGAACAGATGATTGGAAATGAACTTATCCCTGAATCTTTGATGTAATCGAGGTGGGAAATGGAATTTACAAAAATGCAAGGAGCAGGCAATGACTTTATAGTAATAAATAATATAGAGTTAAATATTCCTCTTGAAAAATTTCCTGCTATTGCGAAAAAAGTGTGCCAAAGAAAAGTTTCGCTAGGTGCTGATGGCTTCATGGTTGTCGACAAACCCCAGGGGGATGCAGATTTTAAAATGCGTTTTTACAATTCAGACGGTTCTATAGGCGAAATGTGTGGAAACGGAGCAAGATGTATCTCACGCTATGCATATATTAACAATATTGCAGGCAAAAACATGAAATTTGAAACAGGTGCAGGTCTTGTTAGTTCAGAAATTTTAGAAGGCAGACAAGTTAAAGTTCAGCTAAATAATCCTGAGGTAATTATTCTTGACAATGATATTCAAATAGACGGTACAAAATATGAGTGCTCCTATATTGAACTAGGAAAACCAGGACTTCCTCACGCAGTAGTTAAATATTCAAACTTAAAGGATGCTAGCGACAAAGAAATATTTGACTTAGGAAGAAAAATTAGATTTTATAAAGGTTTTCCAAAAGGAGCAAATGTAAATTTCTTTGAAGTAACGGACAATACCACTGCTAATGTTAAAACCTATGAAAGAGGCGTTGAGGATTTAACATTAGCTTGTGGTACAGGGTCGGCATCGGTTGCAGTGGCTCTTATACTCAAAGGTTATGTTAAGGAAAACAAGGTAAAAATAATAGTAGCGGGCGGCGAATTATTCATTGAAGTTGAAAAGAAAAATGATATTATTGATAAACTCTACCTTATAGGAGATACAAATATAGTTGCTCAAGGCAAAATATTAGACGAAGATTTGATTTTATTTTAGTTTTATATCTAAGGCAGATCGGAAAATTTCAGTCTGCTTTTTATTATTAAACCAATACAAATTCTTAGTGATAGGGATGGGAAATTGTTGATATTATATGCTTTCTATATAGATGTTTGTGAAATTAAGAAGAAAAAGAAAGTGAGAGAATAAGATGGATGGAACAGTAAGAAGTGATATAAGGATTGGTGCAACTGTTATGGTTGTGCAGAAACAGGATCAAAGAACAGGAAAATTGACAGAAGGTGTAGTACAAAGAATTTTGACAAATTCGCAGAATCACCCAAGAGGTATTAAAGTGATGCTTGAAAGCGGAATTGTTGGAAGAGTACAGGAAATAAAATAGTGTAAAAGAAACCTACTTAAATTGTTTAAGTAGGTTTCTTCTTTGCTTACGGTATCAAAGAAGTATAAAAGCATCTTAACCAAGTTATTTTAGTTTGCTTTTAAATCCTTTGCCTTTGTGAGCTCGATTGACATTTCCTGATACTATATCGGATTCAGGAACTTTTTTGAGAGTACTATAATCGTTTAGATCTGGATTTTGTGTTTCTGATGAAATACCATTACATGCCCCACGGAACTTGTCCATGCCATTGCCCATGTTATTTTTATTATGTCTTCCATTTCCCTTGCTCATTTTAAAAACCTCCTTTTTTATATATTTCCCTCAAATATTTTACTTATCCTTGTTAGCTTTTGTTCTTATTTCAAAATTTTTCTGATACTAAAAGATGAATCATTATTGCCTGTAAAATTCATACTTCATACTTAAATATTTTGAATGGAAGATTGTGCTGATTATTTAAATATTTACATAATATATATTCATATAAAATTCAGATTCAAAAGGAACAATATTAACCTTTTTAACGTCTTACTTAAAAAGGAGGTTATTCATATGAAAAATAAATTTACTATAATTATATGTATATTGCTTATAGCAACCATGATTTTAACAGCTTGTTCATCGCCTTCAGAAGATTTAATGAAAGGGATAATATCTGGAAATAAAAACAGGCTACCTGAGCCTATGGATACAGAATTAAATAAGGCTATATTGGATTTTACTTGGAACATGTTTAAAGAGAGCAGTGAAAATGATGGAAACATTATGATTTCGCCACCATCTGCTTATCTGGCTCTAGCTATGACATTAAATGGTGCAGATAATGAAACTAAGACAGAAATGCTAAAAGGTCTTAGTGCGGATAATATAACCTTAGATGACTTAAATATTGGTCTTAATGATTGGATGAATTCACTAATGTCAAAGGACAGAATAGCAAAACTGTCCATAACAAATTCAATATGGCTAAGAGAAGGCTATAAAGCTAATAAAGATTTCCTGCAAAGGAATGCTGACTATTATTCTGCCTATATACGAAGCCTAAATTTTAGTGATTCTTTAGCACCTGCTACAATAAACAAATGGGTGAAGGATGCCACTAATGACAAAATAGAAAAAATAGTCGAAGAAATAGACGATGATGTAATGATGTATTTGATAAATGCAATTTATTTCAATGGTGATTGGAAAGAACAGTTTTCTCCTAACAAAACTCTAAAGATGGAATTCAATACACCAAGTGGAATAGTGAAAACAGACTTCATGAATCGTAGAGGCAATATAGATTTATTACAATTAAACAACATAAGCGGAGTAGTTCTTCCATATATGGACGAACAATTTGCATTTGTGGGACTCTTGCCTGCTCAAGGTCAGACTCCTAAGGATTTGATAAACAATTTATCTGCATTAGACTTAATGAAACTATTGAAAAATAAAGAAGTTAAAAATATTGAACTTTCCCTTCCTAAGTTTGAAAGTAGCTATGAGGATAGCTTGAAAAATGAGCTGTCAAATATGGGCATGAACATTGCCTTTGATCCTAGTAAGGCAGATTTTTCACAAATGAGTGAAGATTTACAAAAAGACTTGTACATAAGCGAAGTAAAACAAAAGACTTATATAAAAGTTGATGAAAAAGGAACAGAAGCTGCAGCAGTAACATCAGTTGGAGCGGAAGTAACATCAATGCCTATAGAGTTGCCAAGGGTTGTATTTGACAGACCTTTTGTATATGGTATTGTTGATGTTACAACAGGAATACCATTATTCATAGGTATTATGGAAAATCCAACAATTGATTAAATAAAAAGCTGCTGACCTATATGAGTAGTTCAGCAGTTTTTTTATTATAAAGTACTTTAATATTCAAAGAAGAAATACAGTTAGTGTAGTTAGTGTAAAATTATTGGCAATGATTGTTACAATATGATACAATTGTAATACAATCAATTAATATCTTTAATTATTAATACAATGGAGGGTACGTAATGTCTAAAACTTTTAATGGTCTTGAAATGCTAAAAATAGCAATATTAATGGAAGAAGAAGGAGCTGATTTCTACCAAAAAGGAGCAGGAAATACTAGTGGAGAAGTCAGAGAATTTCTATTGAGTGCAGCAGTTCAGGAATTAAACCACAAGGAAATGTTTGAAAAACTTTATGATGATATGTCGTCAGGAAAAGAAGAAGAATCAGAATATCTTTATGATGAAGAGGTATCAAAATATTTGGGAGGTTTAACAGAAAACCAGGTTTTCGATAAAAATGAAAATCTTGATGCATTTAAGGATTTAAAGGCAGCTGTTAATAATTCCTTAAATAAAGAAAAATTAACTGTAGAAATTTATACCGAATTATACAAGGGCGTTAAAGATGAAGATACAAAATCAGTAATGAACAAAATAATCGATGAAGAGAAAAAGCATGTTGAATATTTTGAAAAATTACTCAAAACTCTTTAAGTAATAAGTAATACATATAGTATAAAAAGTTGCCATCAATTTGATTTCAGTTTAGAATACAGACTAAGTCGTAAGATTAAATAATCTTACGACTTTAATAATTAATATATCTATTGAATTTTGTTTTTCATTAACAATCTATTCTTAATTGAAGAAGCATTAACATTTGCAATAACAAGACCTGTTAAAATAACTATGAATCCAGCCCATTGTATGGGTGACAGCTGTTCTAGAAGAACTATTCTTGCAGACAACAATGCAGTTATAGGAACCAATAGAGGTATGGGTGCAACTGTGCTCATGGGATAACTTGCTATTAAAATGCTCCATATACCATAAGCTGTTAAGGTTGCTGCAAAAGCAAGATAGATAACTGCAAATATTGAAGTTGTGCTTAAATTACTCAATACATTGAGCAATGTTTCTGGTGTGTCTAAGATTAGAGCTAATCCAATCATTGGAATGGGAGGAACTAAACCTGACCATACAATCATGCTAATCATATCTAGCTTTTCGCCCTTCATAGCTGATTTATCGGAGGCAATTCTTATAATGATATTTGATGCAGCCCAAAAAGTTGGAGCTGCCAACATCAGTAAATAAGCTAAAGGCGGAACTTTATTCATATTGCTTCCATCAGAGGATGCGATTAGTATCAATCCTACTGCTGATACAATAAATCCTATTATCTGTTTAGCTTTTAATTTTTCCTTTAAGAATAACCATGCAAAAGCTGATGAGATGAAGGTTTGTATTTGTAGTACAATTGATGTTATTCCTGCAGGCATGCCAATTTCCATGGCATAAAATACGCAGGAAAATTGACCTACCCCTACTGTAAGTCCATATAAAATGATATATTTCAATTCTGTTTTTGGTTTTTTAATAAAAAATATTGCCGGAAATGATGTTAGCAAGAAGCGCAAGGCAACTAACAACATAGATGGAACTCCGTTTAGACCTAATTTAATTACGGTAAAATTAAAACCCCATATAGTCACCAATAAGACTGCAAGCAATAAATCTTTTCTCTTCATTATCTGTCTCCTTCATTTATTATCCCTATCTCATTCTTAATATCATAGCATATGAAAAAATATAAATAAAGAACTATTAGCTAAGATAATATATATAGAATAAAAAGTAAAATGGCTCTTATGCATTGTGGGGACGTAGCTTTAAAAAAACAACCTTGGACGAATTATTAACAATGCGGTATAATTAAGATTAACTAACTTTTAAAGGAGGAAGATGTTATGGCGTTTTTTACAACAAGTGACGGAATTAAATTGTTTTATGACGTAAAAGGTGAAGGAAAACCCATCCTATTAGTTCATGGATGGTCTCAAGACAGTTCGGTTTTTCAGCCTCAAGTTGATGAACTAAGCAAGAAATACAAAGTAGTTGTTTATGACCACAGAGGGCATGGAAAATCTGATAGACCTGAATTTGGTTTAACTTTAAACCGATGCGCAGTTGATTTAAGAGAACTAATTGATCATTTGAATCTTGACAGCATTTTGCTGGGTGGATGGTCAATGGGTGCTTCAACAACATTTGAATATGTAAAAACATATGGTGTTGAAAAACTTGCTTCAATAGTATTATTTGATATGACTCCGAAATTATTAAACGATGATGAATGGAAGATGGGTCTATGGCATGGAGAATATACTTTGCAGCATGCACTGGACGATATGACTACAATGAATAACAATCTTGCTGATTTTATGGATACCTTCTTAAGAAGAGCAGTTCCATATTTCACTGAAGAAATGATAGGACCTGCAATGGAAGCATCTATGACAAATACACCGCATATAATGACTTCCATGTGGCTTGCTATGGGTTACAATGATTACAGAGATGTATTGAAAAACATGACAGTTCCTACAACAATTGCACATGGAGCAGCAAGTACATTGTATTCAGCAGAAACGGCAGAATACTTAAATTCACAGATACCTAATTCTAAAGTTGTTCCATTTGAAAACTGCACTCACATGCTTGTAATGGAAAATCCAGCAAAGGCAACTGAAGTTTTAGATGAAGCAGCTTCAGAAATGTAAATTAATAAGAGCATTCAGTTTTAGCTGAATGCTTTTTGAATGTGCATTTGTCTGAGAGAATGATTTTAACGCAAAACTTTTGAGTTGATTTTATTGTAGAGTAAGCAAATTAGAATTATTATCCCACCATAACCAACAGCAGGATATAAAT
>CAZTML010000042.1:0-12211 GCA_964614935.1 uncultured Clostridia bacterium
GAGTTTTCATCCACTATTCCTTTAAGTCCCATAACAATAAGCAAGAAATACAAATAATCTTGATAAGTGTGAATTATAGCTATAAAACAAAGGATGAAAAAAGCATTAGTCATAGATATATATCTGGAAACTGACTTTGCATCAACAAAGACTTCTAAAATAGTTTTGCAAATATTTCCTCCGTCCAAAGGCACAATTGGTACTAAATTCATGTATGCCAAGAACAAATTTATATTTGCAAAATCAAAATATTCTGTATTCCTAAATCCAAAATAAAGGAAAAAATTACATGCAGGACCTGCAAAAAACAAAATTATTTTTTTAGCATGTAAAACATTGTCCAAGTCTGCACTTAAGTTAAACCCGAACAATGTAATTTTAACCTTAGAAAATTCAACATTCAGTAGTAAAGCTACAAATAAATGAAAAACTTCATGGGCTAATAGCCCAATTATTAAGTGCATTTCACCATAGGGCTAATTTATATCAAATAATGATGAAGGATTTATAGAAGCACCATCTTCCCAAACTTCTATATGAAGAATCATATTTTCTTCATCAAGAGACCCTATAATTGTACCTTGGGATATGCTATCTCCCTCTTTGACATATGTTTCGTTTATTTTGCCATAGATGAATGTTTTTTCTTCATTTTGAATTACAATATAACCCGAAAGTTTTTCATTGCTACCTAATGATACAACTTTACCTTCTGTTATGGACTTAACTGATTGAGTATTGGATTTTATATCTATACCATGGTTGTAGTATGACAAATCATCTTCCTTGTTCAATCCATACTTACGATGTAAAGTCCCCATAACTGCTAACGCTGATTCTTTTTTACCTACAAAAGGGAATTTATTTTTTGCAGAAACGAATACATCCACAATAGTATCTCTGACTTGTAGGATTTCAATGCTTGCACTCATTTTTTCATCGGCAGCATCTATGAATTTATCCGTCAAGTCTGAGTTTATGTTCTTTGTTACAATAACTGCTGCTACCAGGACTATAGAGAATACAACCTGTAAAGCTAATTTCTTGTTAAAAGTTTCCTTTCTTTTGATATTGAATCTTTTTTTTGTTATTTTATTCATTTCACCACCCCTTCCCTACATTTTATTAAAGTATTACAAGCTTTATTACAAATAAAAAAACTTTTGTCCACGAAAAAGGTAAGGGGACACACCTCTACTCTAGAGTAAGTCTTTGCGAGTAGAGGAATATCCCCAATGTAAAAAGGTTTTTTAAAGTTTATTTTAATTTCTTTATTATATTATTGATTTCATTTTTTAGAAAATTATCATCTAAGAGTTTTTCATACTGCAAATCCGAATACATTATGTTTTCTTCTATGAAGGCTGAAATGCTTGTTCCAGTAAGATTTTCAATATCCTTAAGTTTTAGCATAGTTCCTTGTTTGGCCTTCTTTTGCATGTACTTGTTAATAACTAGAATAAAATTACAAGCATTTGAAGAAAGAACTTTATCTGAATTTATTTCCTTAACACAGGAAAAATCATTGTTATTTATGGATACTACATTTGATACTTTTGAAAAGTCTATATATGAGGATGAAAACTTGTCTGCGTCTATTACAAGATAATCATAGTCTAAATCATCCAATAGGCTTACAAATGATTCCTTATTAATCCTCTGAATTTTATCAGGCACTCTAGGACATGGTAAAAGGGATAAATTTTCATTAATTTCAATGATGCCCTGGTCTATTGTACAAGTTTTATTCAAAACATCTACCACATCGTATATGATAACTTCATTGACACTAAAATATTCTGATATTTTAATTTTCCCTGATGATAAGTCCATCATAAGAACATTTTTGCCCGATTTCGCAAGTTCAAGAGCCATCCTTATAGAAATTATTGTTTTTCCTATATCATTTTTTTGTGAACCTACTAATATAACATTCATATTTCTATCCCCTTTTTCACATTTCATGCTATCCTTACACGGAGTCTCATTCACCAAAATAATTAATAATCGGGGACATTCCTCTTGCCCACGAAAGACTTTTTCAATAGTAGAGGTGTGTCCCCATACCTTTAACAAATGGTGTTAGGGCATCTTTTTCAAATATTCGCCTATTACTTCTCTAACAATTGGAATTGGATAACGTCCTGAACCTCCCTCAAAGAGCACGCATGCAACTGCTATTTGAGGATCATCATAAGGTGCAAATGCAACATACCAGGCAAAATCGTCGTATGTTTCGCCTGTTTCAGGATTAATTCCTTGGTTTTGAGCTGTACCCGTCTTGCTGCCTACCTCAACCGGGAAGTTTGCAAATGGTTTTGCACGATCATCATAAGAAACAAGCTTCATACCATGTTTTACAATATCAAAGTATGAGTCATTAGACAATGCTACTTTTTCAGCTTTTCTCAAGGGGCTATAATCTGTTTTTTTCCCATCATAAGTTTTTACTTCTTTTATTACACTTACATTATTTTTGAAGCCACCATTTGCTATTGTAGCAGTGTAATTTGCCATCTGAATTGTTGTATAAGCATTATTACCTTGACCTATACTTATATTTAAATTATCTCCTACAGTCCAAGTTGCCTGGTTAACATATGAATACTTGATTATATCTACTAAAGGTACATAGTTGTCGTTAGTTTTATCCGGGTTTAAGTTTAATGCTTCTAGCCCTTCATAAACTTCCCCTCTTGTCATTGGTTCTTCTCTATCTATCCAGCTTACTATTTCCTCAACAATTTCATTTTTCATAGCTGGGTCTAAAACAAAACCATCTTGTAGATATCTTTCAAGGTTTGCTTCAAGAAAAAATCTTAAATAAACACGGATACTTGATTTCTTACCTTCAATACTTGGAACTCCCCCGTAAGCTTCTTGGGGTATATCAATTTCAATTCCTGTTTTTGAATTTAAGCCAAACATTGTTGCCATATCAATTATGTCTTCTGCGTCTACCTTAACTGTATGCCTTTGGTGAGTTGCTAAATTTTCACCAAGAACTGTAGTATAAAAATAAAAGTTACATGAATTCATTATCGCTTGATACATAGTCTGGGGCCCATGTCTGCTACCAAACATATTGTAAATCCAGCAGCTGAAATTTCTGTCTCCAACCTTCATTGTACCAGCACAATATACAGTTGTGTTTGGATTAACTCCTTTTTCCAAGGCAGCCAGGGAAGTAATCATTTTAAAGGTAGAACCGGGCTGGATTGCCGACAGCATTGCTATATTATAAAGTGGTCTAGGTGCCAAAGGATTTTTTGAATCACTTAATAGGCTGTTCCAATCCTCTGTCGTAATTCCTGTAGCAAATAAGTTTAAATCGTAAGAAGGATAGTTAGCAAGAGCTAAAACTTCACCTGTTTTAACATCTAGAGCGACTAATGCTCCTGAACGTGCATTTTCGTATTTGTCTCTGAATTCAAAATCTCCCCACTCACTTTCAAATACACCACCTTCACGGATTGCATTGAGACCCTTTTCCAAAGATTCTTCGGACTTTTTCTGAAGCTGATTATCTATGGTTAAATAAACATCATCTCCGGGAAGAGGTGCCTGGCTTGATACTGAGCGTATTGTTCTTCCTACGTTATTTACTTCAACAGTTTTTTTCCCTTTTTCTCCTCTTAAATAGTCTTCGAATTTCTCTTCAAGTCCTGTCTTGCCTATTATATCTTCAGCGGAGTAGCCTTTTTCAACCACATATTCCTGTACTTCGTAATCCTGTGCAATTTTGCCTAAGTAGCCTATTAAATGAGAAGCTGTTTCATATTGAGGGTAGTATCTAAGAGGTTCAATCTCAATATTTATACCGTTTAATTCATGTGACCTTTCAGAAATCATAGCAACTGTTCTTTCTGATATTCCATAACAAATATCTACCGGATGGTAAGAAAGATAGCTTACTCTATTGTATCTTTCCCTTAATACCATCATGTTGCGCATTTCATAATTATTTATTTCTTCAGGTATTTTCAATGACTCTCTAAGTAATTCAAACACTTCTTTTGCTGTGTAATCATCTGTTTCTTGAATATCTTCAATATTGCTGTTAATCCAGTTTCTTTTATTTTTTATTGGAGTGTATTCCCACTCAGCTATTGAAATTGAAGGGTTTACATATTTTAAAAGCCCTAATTGAGCATAATATTTTATATCATCATCAGTAACTAAATCGTATAAAACATCATAGTTTTTAAAAGCTAATTCTTTAATGAAGCCATAGGCTCCCGTATTTATATCAATATGTTGCTGTTTAAAATATTTATCCCTTATTTCAAGGTCTGTAAACTCATAACTTCCCCTATCGGCCTCCACTATAAATTGAACTGGTAAATCTGGATATATGGTCTTTAATCTATCTATAAGTATTGCCCCAGGCATGACTTTCTCGTTAGAACCTTCATAGACTGTAAGGAGTAAATCATCAATCGAATTTTTTATGGTTAATATTACAAAATCATCTTTAGCAGAAGTACCTAATGTTATTTCCTCATTGTTTATATTTAAATTTCTCTTTATACCTTCATATTCCTCATCTTGGATAAAAGAAAATTCATTAAGCTTTATATTTTCTGCTAATCCAATTTGCCTAATAAAATCATAAGATAATTTTCTGATTTTAGAATTAGAAAATAGTGACGCCATATATTTATTGTTCTTAATTAATAGCTGGGCCACTAATTCTTCTGCATTTATATTTTCTTTAAAATCATTCTCCAACAACCAGACTTGAATTGGTGTTTTTTGTTCAGCTTTTTGATTGTCATCTATTACTTCTTGTGTTTCAAAAGATTCATCAACTATAGGTACAAGCGTTTCTTCAATATACTCATAATTTCCATCAACAAATTTAAGAGGTACCTGATCCTTTAGAAGAAGACCACCAACTCTTTCTTTGGGAGAAAATTTTTCACCATAAATATAAGTGCTGAAATTCAACCACTCATGAATATTTTCTTTGATTATTTCAATTACTTTATCTTCTGCACTAAGGTATGCATATATTTCAATTTCTTCCGTTTCTATGTCATCAACTATTTGAATGTTATTGTTTATATATTCAAAAGTATCGATTTCGATGGGGAAACTATCTATGGGTCTTTCCATATTTTCATCAAATATTTTAGATAAGTTATAGGATAAGCTGTTAAAGTCTTCAGCTTTAATTTCGTCAGTATACATTTGTACAGTAAAACTTGACACATTGTCTGCAAGTAGGACTCCGTTTCTGTCAAAGATTTTACCCCTAGGTGCTTTTACAGGTATGTCTTTAATTTTCTTTATATCAGCAATTTGTCTGTAGTCTTGACCTTCAACAACAGTAAGGACTGCCATTCTAAAGCCAAGAAGAACCAACATAGCGACTATTACTATGTATAAAATATTGTAACGATTTTTTAAAAACTTAAACAAGCTTCCACCTCATACTTTTACATTAAATTTATCAAATAAAAATAAAACAAATTTTAATACGAATATAACAAATATAGAATTTAGTCCAGTTTCAACCAGCATACCCGGCAAAAAACTAAGGGCTGATTGAACTCTAAATCTTAAAAAGAATAAAATAAGGTATAGAAAGGAATTCATAACTAAGGTTGATATTCCCGTTATAACGCTACTTGCAAAATAATTTTCCTTTAGTATTTCATCGCTGTAGTTTCCAATCAAGGCTCCTATAAAAAAATAAATCAAAGTATATATACCAAAAACATCATATATCATGGTGTCATACAAGAGGCCGGTTAAAAAACCTAGTAGACCTCCTGTCAAACCATCTGATAATATTGCGAATATTACTAACAATATTAAAGAAATGTTTGGAATAATATTGAAATGATTAAAAAAGACTAAAAATGAAGTTTGTAGTATAAAACCCAGTATTATTAAGGAAATCATAATTATATATTTTTTCATTCATATTTGCCTTTCACTTAGTCAAAACATACACTCTATTTATCTTTGTAAATTCAACAGCAGGCTCAACAATAATTTTCAAGGTAGAAGCATCTGTGGTTTTAACCACATCTTTTACATCTCCAATATAAATATCAGGAATATATACTTCACCGATTCCCGATGTAACAAGTTTATCCCCTGTTTCAGCGCTAATCTTGCTATTGAAAAAATATCCACTTACATTGCCATCAATACTTCCTTGGATAATTCCACTTTCATCGTTGTTAATGTCTCTAAAGCTTACCTTACATGATTCATCAAGAAGTGTTATAACCTTAGACCAATCCGATGATGTTTGTGTAACTATACCAAGTAGTCCTACCTGGACTATTCCACCACTTGTTTCCACAGCCTGAATAACTATATCGTTTTGCCTTACACCGTCATTTTCACCCTTGTCAATGGTAAACCTGGAAAACCAGTTTGAATCATCTAAGGCAATTACTTGTCCAACAACATAGTCATAAGTAAGATTCTTTTTCATCTCATATTCTGTTTCCAAAGCATCAGACTTGTTAACCAGATTTGAAAGTATCCTAATCTCTTCTTGAAGGCTGTAAACTGTCTCCGTCAACAAGTTATTTTCTTCTCGCATTTTCACAATATCTTGAACAGAATATAATGAGTTTGTAAGAGTAAAGCCTGTCTTGTAGGTTATTTTTTGAAAGCCTGATAAAAGGTTGCCAAAAAAGCCTAGGTCAGCGCCTTCGACTCTACCGATTGATGACAGCCCTATCATAATTATCAACACAAAAATTGTAAGAAAAAATAGTATTTTCCTAAAATGATCTCTAAAAAAATTCATTTATACACCGCTTTATAGATTTTCACTGATCTTTCCTGCACCTAAGGCTACACTATGCAAGGGATTTTCAGCAATAAAAACTCTTATACCTGTTTCTTTTTCAATAAACCTATCTAAACCTTTT
This sequence comes from uncultured Clostridia bacterium, assembly GCA_964614935.1. Classification (GTDB taxonomy): domain Bacteria; phylum Bacillota; class Clostridia; order Tissierellales; family Sedimentibacteraceae; genus Sedimentibacter. The sequence continues at coordinate 6,900 of CAZTML010000042.1, forward strand.
AATAAAGCTCCTCCCCCACTTAAATAAATTCCGTTTGTGTAAATATCGGAAGATAATTCTGGAGGGGTTCTTTCAAGAACTCTTTTTATACCATTAACAATGGAGTTAATAGTTTCAATTATTGCCTCTCTTATTTCATCGCTTGTTATAGTCATTTTCAAAGGAAGACCTGAAACAATATCCCTACCCCTTATTTCCATTTGCATAGGTACATTATTACTTGCTTTATTGCTATCTGTTTTATCAATTTTATCAACCTTATGAATTTTATCTGTATTTTCTATATTAGCTTTACTATCTACATTATCATTGCTTTCTTTATTATCATTCTTATCTGTCTTATCTGTCTTATCATTCTTAATTTTGTTAACTTTATAGTCCTCATAATATTCCTTGCTGGCATTTCCAAGAACTATCTTAATATTTTCAGCAGTTACAATTCCTATGTCCATTTTATATTTATTCTTGACATATTCCTTGATATTTACATCTATATCATCTCCTGCAATTCTTAAAGAATCACTTTCAACGATCCCTCCCAATGATATAACTGCAATTTCTGTTGTGCCCCCTCCTATGTCAACGATCATATTTCCAACAGGCTGATCTACATTAAGTCCTGCACCAATAGCAGCTGCCATAGGTTCTTCCACTAACTTAACCTTTCTAGCACCTGAATCATATGCAACCTCTTCTACTGCTCTTCTCTCAATTGAAGTTACTCCCACGGGAACGCTTATAACAATGTTAGATTTGATAAACATTTTTTTGTTAAGAGCCTTAGCTACAAAATACTTAATCATTGCCCTCGTAATTTCAAAATCTGCAATTACACCATTTTGCAAAGGTCTTGTTGCTTTTATTGTTTTTGGAGTCCTGTCAAGCATAGCCTTTGCCCCATCACCTACAGCACATACTTCATAAGATATTGTGTTTATTGCAACTACAGAGGGTTCATTTACTATTATTCCCTTATTGTTTACATATACTAAAGTGTTCGATGTTCCTAAATCTATTCCTATTTTTTGTGTAAAAAAATCAAAAAGTCCCATTTATGTTTCCTTTCATTTTAAATTAAGCCTTCTTCTTTAAAAGAGAAATATACGCCATCACCTATTATTATGTGGTCTAAAACCCTAATCCCTAAAATTTTGCCGCATTCATCTAATCTATTTGTTAAAACTATATCCTCATGACTAGGCTCACATTCACCACTAGGATGGTTATGGACTAAAATTATAGATGAAGCTACATTTATTACAGCCTCGTGAAATACTTCCCTAGGATGAACTATAGAGCTGTTTAAAGACCCTATGGATATTTCAGAAACCTTTTTTACATTGTTTTTAGTATCTAAAAGAATAATTTTAAAATATTCCTTTTGATAATACCTCATTTCTTCCATCATGATAACAGCAGCATCATCAGGAGAAGAAATTTTTATTTTTTCCATTTTTAAGGTAGACATTCTTTTGCTTATTTCTGCTACAGCCATAAGCTTTGATGCTTTGACATCACTGATTCCCTTAAATGATTTAAACTTTTCGATTGTACCTTCAGCAATGTTCCTGAGGCCCTTTTCATCTTCCTTTAGAATTCTTTGCGACAACATAACAACATTTTCTTCCTTAGTTCCCGTCCTTAAAATTACTGCGATTAGTTCTGAGTTAGACAATGTATTAGGTCCATACTTTAAAAGTTTTTCCTGAGGTCTGTCATCCGCAGGTATTGATTTTATGGTATAATTAGTATTGTCCATTTTAACCTCCACTATGCAATTATTTGTTTACAGCAAGTTTTGAGAAAAATGTTTTGAAAGTATTGTATTAAGTTTTGTAATTGGCAGCCCCTTTACATTATTGTAGCAGCCATGTATTTCTTTAACCAATAATTCTCCATATCCTTGAATTCCGTAGGCTCCTGCCTTATCTACATATTCTTTGGTTTTTAGGTAGCTTGAAATAAAATCCTCGGTATAATCATTGAATACAACACAAGTTTTCTCATAATCCACTATTTTTTTGGATTCTTCTGTATCAATAATACAAATACCTGTAAAAACATAGTGCGATTTTCCCGACAAGGATTTAAGCATTTGAAATGCTTCATCTTCGTTTTTAGGTTTCCCCATGACTTGATCTAAATAAACAAGAGTGTCAGCTGCAATTATGAGCCCTTTTTCTTGGCATTTGGAATAAACATCTAATGCTTTTTCAAAAGCAACTTTCATAACTGTTGTTTGAGGTAAATCAAATGAATTTATCTTTTCCTCTGTATCCGATGATTGAATTATTATGTCATCAACATACCTTTTTAACATTTCAATTCTTCTTGGAGATTTTGATGCCAATATTATTTTCTTCATATCTTATAGCTTTCTATAAATTATTATTCCTGCAATGAGTCCGATTATACCTGCAACTGTCAGGTTTGCACTGAATCCAAAGGTCAGCGTGAAAATATTCATATCTAAAGTTGCCGGACCAAAGCCGATTCCTTCCCCGTAATTAAGTATGGGGAGGGCACCTGAAAATGCTTTTCCTAAAATAGTACCTATTATAACAGATGTCAGTATAAGTAAAATTAAAAATATAGAATTGCTTTTTCTCATTTTAAGCCCCTCTTCCAAGTTTTAACAAAGTCTTTTCTAAATTATTCGTTACAAAAATAGAAGTGTATCCTACAAAGCACCCTGTGAAAATACTTACCAATGACAAAATAGGTAAATAATAATACAAATTAATAGTTGAAAATAATATTGCTGCTATGGTTACTTGGGTAGTATTATGTGCCATGGCTCCTAAAACGCTTATTCCAATCAATGAAAATATTTTTCCTAAGTACTTATAGCTTAAAGACATGACAATTGTACTTATTATACCACTTGAAATACTGTACATAAATGTAATAGGATTAGTAGCAATGAGCATTAAAAGAATACTCCTTATTATAACTACAAGTAAAGCATCTTTAAAACCAAACACTACTATTGTTGTCATTATTATAATGTTAGATAAGCCTAATTTTGCTCCCGGAGCAATATAGGGCAAGGGTATCATACCTTCTATTATACTGAGTATCAAAGCTGCTGATGTAAGCAGTGATAAAAATATATATCTCTTAGTTTTATTCATAACGTCCACTTTCTTTTGCTATAAAATCAATGCCACCTTCGTCGCTCTTATCTACGATTTTGATTAACATTTGGTTTGGTAAACACACGATTATTTCACCGTCTCGAGATATTTTACCCTGGGATATGCAAACTTTATCAGGGCAAGAAGCATCGTGTATCCATATTTGTCCATCTTCTATATGTAAGGTGTTATAACCACCTTGAGCTGATTCAATTTTAACTTCATCTTTATAATCATCCCTTAAAACATATTCACTTACTAATTCATTATTTGAATATATATATGCTATCTTTTCATTTTGTGTCGCGACACGTCTGCTTCCAAAAAAAATTAAAAAAACATTTATGATTATTATTACTGAAATCAGACCAATGTCGTATTTATTGATTTTCCTTTTCATAATTTTCCTTTATCAAATAGATTATTTATTTTAACACCATTCACTTAATATTTCAATATTGTATATATGTTTTAATAATAACTTAAGATTCTTAGTAGGGAAACTATCTCTTCCATTCCTATGATTCAATTACCATAAAATCAGTTACAATTTTGGAAAGTTTATTATTATTGTCAAAGCCATAATAAGTAGGGAAGGTGCCTTGATTCCATCCCGTAGCAAAAACTAGTATGTTAAGAGTACCGTTTTTATCCATAGGAATATTAGCACAAGAACAATCGCTCTGTCTTACAGCATCCTTTACTTTGATTTCGTAATCATTTAATTCCTCTTCACTCATTACATCAAGGATTTCCATAACTTTTTCATCCATGAAAGAACCAAGTCCGTTTTCAACTTCATATCCCATAAATTCATCGTGACCGAAATTTTTTGCTGACTCCCCTTCTAATAAGGCCATTTCCCATCTAATAGGTTGGCTATCCTTAATTATAATTTCAGCAGCAACAGTTTGTCGTTTTCTATTACCGGCTTTACCAACATATATATTAACAGTATATGTCCCCGGAACAACCTTTTCTGAAAAGCATTCATCATCATACAAAAGTATAGGGTCTGTAGCAATTATTTTGCCTGTTTGCAATTTAAGCTTACCTACCTCTAACTTATCTATATTCATTTTGCCGAATTCAGTATCCATGATATGTGTATTACCATTGGTAATATTAAGAACATCTAAGTTTATATACATGTTATCTCCTTTTTACTATTTACTATTTACTATTTACTATTTACTACCTTTTTCTTTCACTTAATATTTTTGTCAATTCATCCATAAATGTGTCAATGTCTTTAAACTTCCTGTAAACTGAAGCAAATCTCACATAGGCAACATCATCAACATTTTGAAGTTCATTCATAACCAATTCTCCAATAACTTCGGTTGAAACTTCATTTTGAAATGTATTGTGTAATTGTTTTTCAATTTTATCTGCAATTGCCTCTATTTGTTCAAGGCTTACAGAACGCTTATCACAAGCACGAATCAAACCGTTGATTATTTTATCTCTGTTATAACCCTGTCTTGTTCCATCTCTTTTAATTACTACTATTTGAGTTTCTTCAATTTTCTCATAAGTTGTAAAGCGATGTCCGCATTCCATGCATTCCCTTCGACGTCTTATTTTAAACCCATCATCAGTTGGTCTTGTATCAACAACCTTGCTTTCTGTATAATTACACTTAGGACATCTCATAATTTGCTCCTCCTAACGTGGACATTACTCCCGACCTCAAAGACTTACCCTAAATTTTACTCATGAACTTTTCTTCATTAATAATAAATCTTTCATGGCTACCTTCGCCAATTTTTTTATCTTCATCATAAGCATTTACCTGAAATACAAGCCTTTTTCTGTCTATTTCCACAAGTTCTGCCTCAGCCCATACCTTTTTTCCTACCTTTGTGGCAGAAATATGCTTTATATTAACCTGTGTTCCCACCGTTGAATAACCTTCTGGCAAATATTCTTTTACTGCATTCATGGATGCTGCTTCCATTAAACCAATCATCATAGGTGTAGCAAACACTTCGGCTGCTCCACTACCAAACATTTTTGCTGTATCTTCCATTTTAACAATTTTTTCTTCCTTGTATTTTAACCCTATTGATAAATTTAATTCCATATTAACCTCCATAGTATATCTTATTGTATTATACATTAAAACTCAAAAAAATAAAAGAGGTTTTAAAATCAAAACCTCTTGTATATAAC
>CAZTML010000043.1:0-12020 GCA_964614935.1 uncultured Clostridia bacterium
ATTGTGAAAGAAATAGAGTAGTGTAATACCAATCGTAGATTTGTCATCCTGAGCGGTAGCGAAGGATCTCTAATAGACTAGTTAAAAGATGAGATTCTTCGGGCAAGCCCTCAGAATGACACAGACTGCAACTCAGAATGACCGAAATGAATAAGGAGGAAGAAATGAAGTTATTTATTGATACTGCAAATGTAGAAGAAATAAGAAAAGCAAATGACATGGGAGTTATTTGTGGGGTTACAACGAATCCTTCCTTAATTGCGAAAGAAGGTAGGGTATTTGAGGAAGTTGTAAGAGAAATTACTTCTTTAGTTGACGGACCTATAAGTGCTGAAGTAATAAGCTTGGACTCGGAAGGAATGATTAGAGAAGCTGTTGAACTGGCAAAGATACATAAAAATATAATTATTAAAATACCAATGACTACTGAGGGATTAAAGGCAGTAAAAGTTTTGACCAAAGAAAGAATAAGAACTAATGTTACGCTTATATTTTCTGCAGGCCAGGCTCTTCTTGCGGCAAAAGCGGGGGCAACATATGTGAGCCCTTTTGTAGGAAGACTTGACGACATAGGCAATAACGGAATGAATATTATTAAGGAAATTGTTGATATTTTCAGAAATTATGAAATTGATACTGAAATCATAGCTGCCAGCATAAGACATCCAATGCATGTTGTTGAAGCAGCAAAATTAGGATGTCACATTGCTACGGTACCATATAAGGTAATAGAGCAGCTTACGAAACATCCTTTAACAGACAAAGGAATAGACCAGTTTTTAAAGGACTGGGACACAGTACCTAAACAATAAAAATTATGGAGGAAAAATGAAATACGATGAATTAAAAGTCATAGCAAAAAGCATGAGAAAGAACATATTGACTATGATATACAAGGCAAATTCAGGTCACCCGGGAGGTTCCCTTTCAGCCGTAGAAATATTGACATATTTATACTTTAGGGAAATGAACATAGAGTCTCCTACAGATGAAAACAGAGATAGATTTGTACTATCTAAAGGTCATGGATCCCCTGTTTTATTTGCTGTCTTAATGGAGAAAGGCTTTATTAGCAAAGATTTAATTCCAACCTTTAGACAAGTTGACTCTAAACTTCAAGGTCACCCTGATATGAAAAAACTTCCGGATGCTGGTGTTGAAGCATCAACAGGTTCTTTGGGTCAAGGTTTATCAATTGCAAATGGAATGGCTTTGGCATTTAAACTTGACAATAAGCCAAATAGAGTATTTGCCCTTCTTGGAGATGGGGAATTAAACGAGGGTATGATTTGGGAAGCAGCAATGCTTTCAAACCACTATAAACTTGATAATTTAACTGCTATATTAGACCACAACGGTTTACAGATAGATGGCAAAAATGAAGATGTTATGACAATCGAACCAATAGATGAGAAATTTAAAGCTTTTGGTTGGCATGTAATAAATGTAGACGGTCATTCTTATGAAGCATTGGAAAATGCTTTTGAAGAAAGAAAGACAATTAAGGGTAAGCCTGCAATAATTATTGCCAATACAACCAAAGGTAAAGGCTGTTCCTTCATGGAAGATCAAGCAGGCTGGCATGGAAAGGCTCCAAATGATGAAGAATATTGCAAGGCAATGGAAGAAATAGGCAATATCGGAGATGGAACTAATGGATTAGGAGGCGGATTAAATGGCTAAAGCTACTAGAGAAGCATATGGTGAGGCGTTAAAAAAATTAGCAGCAACAAATCCAAATGTTGTTGTATTGGATGCAGACTTATCCGGCTCAACTAAGACTGCCGAATTTAAAAAGGTAAGCCCAGAAAGATTTTTCAATGTGGGTATTGCAGAACAAAATTTAATAGGTACTGCAGCTGGCTTATCATTAGCAGGTAAAATACCCTTTGCAAGTACATTTGCAATGTTTGCTGCAGGTAGAGCCTTTGAGATTATAAGAAATACAGTTGCATATCCTGTATTAAATGTAAAAATAGCAGCAACACATGCAGGTCTTACTGTGGGAGAAGACGGAGGTTCACACCAAGCTATAGAAGATATATCTATAATGAGATCTATTCCTAATATGACTGTTATAAATCCAGCTGATGCAAGAGAAGCTGAGCAAGCTGTTTTAAGTGCTGCTGAATTTGTAGGCCCTGTTTATATAAGACTTGGTAGAATGGCAGTAGAAGATGTATATGATGATTCATATGTTTTTGAACTTGGTAAAGGGGTTCAGCTTAGAGAAGGCAAGGATGTTACTATCATTGCTACAGGATTGATGGTTCAGGAAGCACTAAAAGCTGCAGAAATATTAAAAGAAGATGGAATTGATGCTAAGGTTATAAATATCCATACAATAAAACCAATTGACAGGGATATAATAATTAAGGCAGCTAAGGAAACCAATGCCATAGTTACTGCTGAAGAACATAGTATAATCGGAGGCCTGGGCAGTGCGGTTTTAGAAGTATTATCTGATGAATATCCTGTTCCATTAAAAAGAGTAGGTGCCATGGATACATTCGGAGAATCTGGAAAACCAAAAGACCTTCTTAAAAAATATAAATTAACCGCTGATGAAATTGTTAATAAAGCAAAAGAAGTAATCAAATTGAAAAAGTAATGTTCGGAACTTCACTTACGTACATGTATAAATGACAGAAGAATGTAAACATTTTAAAAAAATGTAAAAAATATATGTGAATTTGGTGTTGACAAGCTTATAGTATCAAGGTATAATTGACGATTTGACATTTGCCTCCAAATGATGTATAATATAGTTTAGGAGGTAAGTGTGTATGTTTAATTTAGGTGACAAGGTAGTATACCCAATGCACGGAGCCGGTGTTATTGAAACAATGGAATCAAAAGAAATTTTAGGCGAAGTTAAAAACTACTATGTACTAAAGATGCCCATAGGAGAAATGAAGCTGATGATACCTGTGGATAATGTAAATAATATAGGATTAAGAAACATTATCGATGAAAAATTAGTTGAAGATGTGTACGGGGTTTTAAAGCAAGAAGCAGAAATCAATGACTCTAACTGGAATAAAAGATATCGAGACAATATGACAAAGATGAAAACGGGAGATATTTTCGAAGTAGCCCAGGTTGTAAGAGATTTAACCTACAGAGACAGAGAAAAAGGTCTTTCGACAGGAGAAAAGAAGATGCTTGTAAGTGCAAAGCAAATGCTCATAAGCGAAATTTCTCTTTCAACTGACATGGACAGCGAACAAATACAAGTTTACATGGATGAAATTATAAATATAGACGCAATCGATCAGGATGCATTAGGCCAATAAAGGTATGCTCTAATGCATCTTTTGCTATGGATTATTTTAAACCCCCACCTGAACTTATTTTTCATAATATTAAAGGTAATAGGAAACTGTCGTAATTAAGAGAAACTTAAAGAATTTATAGGTTAATATTAAATAATTTTTGTAGATAAATATATTAAAGTATGTTACATTATTAAGGAACATTAAATATTATTACATTTAATGGGTATACTTATAAGGAGGTGAATATATGATTAGTAAAATTTTAAAAGCAGTTATTGTTGTTATAGGTGCATCCCTGGGAGCAGTTCTAGGTATATTCCTTACAAACAGCGGTCTTCTTGAATTGTCAAGTTTGCAAAATGTATTAGTAATTATAGGTATTGGTTTAATTTTTGGAATTATATTTTTTCTTCTTTCATCTAAAATTAAAAAGACCATTTTAAAAATTGTGGATGCTTTTGAAACGGAAATATTAAAATTTTCTACTATGGATATAGTACTGGGTGCTGTGGGACTTATAGTAGGATTTGTAATAGCGTTTCTTATAAGCCAGCCTTTATCAGATATTAAGTATGTAGGAACAATTATTTCTGTAATTTCATACTTAGTTTTTGGTTATTTAGGCATAAAGATCGCCACAAGGAAGAAAGATGATGTAATGTGGCCACAAATCTTAAACCTAAAAAAGACTTCAACATCTAAAAAACATGATAAGAAGAAAGAAATTGTATCTCCAAAAATACTCGATACTAGCGTAATTATTGACGGAAGAATATCTGATATTTGCAAAACAGGGTTCTTAGAAGGAACTTTAGTAATTCCGGAATTTGTTTTAAAAGAACTAAGACACATTGCAGACTCTTCTGACAGCCTTAAGAGAAACAGAGGAAGAAGAGGTTTGGATATTTTGAATATCCTACAAAAAGATGATGCTGTTAGTGTTGTAATTGAATCTAAAGATTATGGCGACAACATTGAAGTTGATGTAAAACTCCTGAAATTAGCTAAGGATATGGGTGGCAAGGTACTTACAAATGACTTTAATTTAAACAAGGTTGCCGAATTTCAAGGAGTTGATGTGTTAAATATCAATGAGTTAGCAAATGCTGTGAAACCTGTCGTTCTTCCAGGTGAAGAAATGACTGTAATGGTTGTTAAGGATGGTAAAGAATCAGGTCAAGGTTTGGCTTACTTAGATGATGGTACTATGATAGTCGTTGAAGGCGGCAAGAAATGCATAGGTGACACAGTTGTAGTAACAGTAACAAGTGTTTTACAGACAGCAGCAGGAAGAATGATTTTCGCAAAGTTGAAAAATGTAGTAAATAATAGAGCGGTATAGCCCTCGGTAGATGACATATGGGACACACTTCGGTGTGTCTTTTTTTGACCTCCTCAATTTCTTAGAGTATATTATCATAACTTTTTGGTAAAAATAATTTATGATTGTGCGTTTAAGGAGGAAGCAAAATGATTGTTGCGATAAGGGCGCTAATTTTGTATTGTATTTTGCTGTTAGCTATGCGAATAATGGGAAAGGGAGATCTTGGGGAACTGCAGCCTTTTGATTTGGTTGTGTCATTGATGTTGGCAGAACTTGCAGTAATGCCTATGGAGGACCTGGATGCCCCTTTAATGCACGGACTTATGGCTACTGCCGTCGTTATGTTTTTACAGTGCCTAATATCCTACATTACTTTAAAAAATAATACTGCCAGAAAGATTATATGTGGAACTCCTTCTATAATTTATGATCATGGAAGGTTTAATGTTAAAGATATGAACAAGTTAAGAATTAATGTAAATGATATACTAGGTCAAATGCGGCTTAAAGGATTTTATAACTTTGAAGATATAGATTATGTAATAATGGAAACAAACGGAGACGTAAGTATTGTAGCTCCGGAAAGCCAAAATGGCAAAAGAGTTAAGAGAATTCCCGTCGCCATGATTTTAGACGGAAAGATAATGTATGATAACTTAAAAAAGTTTGGTGTTACCAAGGAAGAACTTGATAAAAAAATGAAAAAAGAAAACTTACGTGTCAAAGAAATCTTGTATGGTTTCATTGATGAAGATGATAAATTTGTTTTTTACAAGAGGTGATTATGAGAATGGTTGTTATTTCACTTATAATATTGCTTTTTATGATAGGATTATGGGCATGGTTTTATTTTGGATCTGTTGACCCGGTTACAACTTATTATTGGGATAATTTAGCTGGGTTGACCGATGTTGTAAGGAATGAGGATTGGGAAACAGCTAATAGGGATATTTCCATATATACTGATAAATGGTATGAAACTAAAAAAATATGGACATATTTCATTAATCAAAAGGACCTTGATAATATTGATTCATCCATAAGGCAGCTTAATGTTTATATTGAACATGAGGAAAAAATATTGGCTCAAGCTGAGCTTGAGCACTTAATAGTTCTGTTTTATGTAATTGATGAAAATGAATGTTTAACATTAGAGAACATCTTCTAAATGTTATTGATATGAATAACCATCACGTTAGTGTCATTGCTATGAATAAGCTGCGAAGCAGCGTGTCATTCTGAACCGCAGGTGAAGAATCTCAGAATTTAAAGATATGAGATCCTTCGCTTACGCTCAGGATGACAAAGCATAACATTCTGAGCGCTTGCCTGAGAGAGACACAAAAGAGTTGCTATTTATTGTTGAAATATGCTATAATTGCAACGTCAATATATGTGAATATTAGAAGGAGGGAATTGTTTGGCTATAAATTTAATTGATTATTTAGATGAAAGCACAAAAAAATTTCCTGATAAGTTAGCTATTTCTGATGAAAGAACGGAACTAACTTTTAGTGAATTAAGAAAACAAGTCATGGCAGTAGCAAGCTACATTATCAATATTGCTAAGTTTAAAAACAAACCTATTGCTGTTGAAGTTGATAGATGCACTGAAAGCGTAGTAATGTTTTTGGGTGTTTTGTACAGTGGAAATTTTTATGTACCTGTAGATAATAAAATGCCTGAGGATAGAGTTAATATTATATTAAAAGACATTAATCCATTTTTGTGTCTAGATATTAAAGAAAAAAGTTTTTTTAATAAATTCAATGTAAAAAGAGCAAGTTATGAAGTAATAAAAAACTACGAAATAGATGAAGGAGCATTAAATATAATAAGAGAAAATATTATTGATATTGACCCTTGTTATGTAATGTATACTTCAGGATCTACGGGAGTCCCAAAAGGCGTAATAATCAGCCATAGGATGGTTATGGATTTTGCGGACTTTTTAAGTAATACTTTTGGAATAAATGAAAATGACATACTTGCCAATCAAGCACCCTTTTATTTTGATTGTTCGGTGAAATGTATAAGTCAAATGCTTAGAAATGGCTGTACTATGTACATTATGAGACCAATGTACTTTATGTTTCCAATAAGGGCAATAGAATTTTTTAATGAGAAAAAGGTTACTACTCTCCTGTGGGCAACCTCAGGTCTTAATATTCTTTCATCATCGGGAGTGTTTGAAAAATTAAGGCCAGAGACAGTTAATAAAGTATTCTTTTCTGGAGAGATGCTATATGCAAAGGATTATTTGCTTTGGAAAGAAGCTTGCTCCGATAAGGCTATGTTTGTGAATTTGTATGGTCCTACCGAGGTAACCGTTGACTGTACATATTACATTATTAACAGAGAATTTGACAAGGAAGATGTAATACCTATAGGTAAGGCATGCAGCAATATGAATGTTTACTTATTAGATGAAAATGATGAGTTAGTAAAGGGCAATGAAATTGGTGAAATTTGTGCAAGAGGCACAGGTATTTCCTATGGATACTACAATAGTTTTGAAAAAACAGAGGAGTGTTTTGTTCAAAATCCTTTTATTTCAAATTACAGAGATATAATTTACCGAACCGGTGATTTAGGGAAATATAATGAATATGGTGAAATAGTTTATGTTTCAAGAAAAGATAATCAGATAAAACATAAGGGTAACAGAATTGAGCTGGGAGAAATTGAGACTTCTGTAATGGCAATGGATGGAGTAAAAGAGGCAGTGGTTTTTTATGATGACAAAAACAAAAAAATCATTTTAGTTTGCAATACTGAACTTGATAAATCTCTTATCTTAAATTATTTAAAGGGAAAAGTTCCTAAATATATGCTGCCTGATGAGATATTTATATTTGAAAAACTTCCCTATAATAGAAACGGGAAAATTGATAGAGCACAAATTAAGGTGGATTATTTTGCAAGAAGTAATTAATATTGAAGAATTTAATAAATTACTAAATAAATATTTAAACAAGAGTTATATAAATAATGCTAATCGATTAATAAGGGATGGCAATACTTTTATTGAAAAAGGTAAACTTTATTATTACGAAAAAGATGGAAGTTTACTTTTTTTCGAAAATTGTAAAGATTATTACAATCTATATTATTTTATTTCAAAATTAGATTTACTTATTGATATATGTGATTTAAATTTAGAAAAACCTATTGTAGCAGATATTATTTACTCTGAAAATAATTTTGATGAGACACCAGCTAAGGTGCTTATAAATGCCAATTTTGAAAAATACCTTACAAGAAGCTATAAAACATTAAAACTCAGTCAAAAAGACATTGAAGAAAATAACAATATAAAGTTTGCTGATAAAGATGAAGTAAATTCTATTTTTGAAATGCAGAATAAGTATATTGATAAATACACCGGGAATATTTTATCAAAAGAAGAATTATATAAGGATGTAGAAAACAAATTAATTTTGGTCATGTATGAAGATAAAAAAATTGCAGGTTATTTAAGATTTACAGTAAATAATAAAAATGTTTCTTTGGATGGACTAGTTATAGATGGTATATTCAGAGGCAAGGGCTACTCTAAACAGATAGTAGAGTATTTTATAGACTATTGTTCAAAAGAAGGATATAAGAAAATTGATTTGTGGGTTAGAGACGACAATGTAAGTGCCTTGAAGTTGTATGACCTTTTCGGTTTTAAAAAAGCAAAATACAAATGTGATAATTATATAAAATACTAAGGAGACATTATGGATATTAGAAATAAAATTATTGAGATTATACAAAATTTGAATGAGGATTTTGACCCTAATGATGAGTTAAATTTAATTGAAGATGGAATTTTAGATTCATTTGATATTGTAAATTTTATAGTGGAAGCTGACGAAACTTTTGACGTAAAAATACGTGTAGAAGAAATAGTTCCTGAAAACTTCAGTAATGTAGATGCTATTCAAAAATTAATTGAAAGATTAAAAAATAGCTAATTATGAATTTGTTTGATACAAGCTTTATTATATTTACAATATTAATTATATTTTCCTACTATACAATTTTTAAAAAATATCAGTGGCAACTGCTGCTCATAGGTAGTTTGTTTTTTTATAGGTACTTTAGTGGTTCAAATTTTATCTTGTTTAGCATAATCAATACTTATTTGTTTGGGCTTATAATAAATAAAACGGAAAATAAGCTATTAAAGAAATATTCTTTAATAGCTTGCCTTCTTATAAATTTTGGTACTTTGTTTTTTATAAAGTACAGTGAACTTTATGCAAGTAAATTTGGGATGTTAATTCCTCTTGGAATTTCTTTTTATATGTTTCAATCAATCTCATATGTGATTGATGTATATAGGGGAAACTATGAGCCGGAGAAGAATATTTTCAAATTTGCTCTTTTTGTATCTTATTTTCCACAAATTGTACAAGGTCCTATAGGAAGGTATAATAGATTAAGTCCCCAATTTTTTAAAGAGCATAAATATAATGGCGATAATTTTAGGTATGGCTTTCAAACCATTTGTTGGGGTGTTTTTAAAAAAGCATTTATTGCCGATAGAATAGCTCTTTTTGTAAACACAGTTTTTGCTAATTATAGTGAATATTATGGGGCTGTAATTTTTCTTGGAGTTTTTGCTTATAGTATCCAAATTTACACTGATTTTTCAGGCGGTATTGATATTACGAGAGGAATATCACAAATGCTTGATATTAAGCTAGATGTAAACTTCAGAAGGCCTTTTTTTGCAAATTCTGTAGCAGATTTTTGGAGGCGTTGGCACATTACTTTAAGTGCATGGATGAAGGATTATGTTTTTTATTCTCTTAATTTATCAAAACCTCTCACATATATAAATAAAAAATCAAGAAAAGTTTTTGGTAACAAAAAAGGCAAGCTCTTATCTGTTTTCATATCTACATATATCCTATATTTTATAGTTGGTATATGGCATGGAATTGGAAGTAATTATGTATTTTATGGGCTTTGGAACGGTACTATAATTTCCTTGAGCTTATACTTTGAGCCGTATTTTAGAGATATTAAGAAAAGATTCAACCTAACAGATAATAATTACTTTTCTATCTTTCAAATTATAAGGGCTAATATATTAGTAACCTTGGGCAGGTACTTCAGTAGGGCAGATAGTGCCCCAACTGCATTTGCAATGTTAAAGGATACATTCACTAATTTTTCTTTAGTTGATATTAAATTAGTAACTCTTTATAATATGGGTTATACCTTTAATGAAATAATTATGCTGGTATTATGTATTGTTGGAGTTTTTGTTGTTGATTTGTGTTTTGAAAAGAAAATAAATTTATATAAGAAATTTGACAATGCAAATACCTTTATTCAATTTCTAATAATAACAATATTTTTATCTTTAGTTGTATTTGGAGTAATTTATGCAGATGGATATGTAGCGACAGAATTTATTTATAGACAGTATTAATCCTTTGCATATGCAAGGATGACAATGCATATTGCTAGATACGGAATAAATGACACAATGGTATAAGTAGATTTTTGGCTTATAATCAGTGTATGTAAAATAAATAAAAAGGAAATAGTAAATGAGTACAAGAAAGTTTTTTGCAATGTTTTTTTTAAGTATGTTAATAATATTTGGAGCAGTCCTTCTTTTAAATGTATTTGTTGATCCTTTTGGATTGTTTGGCGATACAATATACAAGTGGGATAGTTATAATTTTACTCAGAATCCAAGAACTGCAAAAATTAATTATATTGACAAACATAAGGATGAATTTGATTCATATATAGTTGGCTCCTCAGGCTGTGGTTCCATTAAGGTGAGTACTATTGATGGATATACAAATAACAGTTATTACAATATCTTTTATTATGGTTCAGATTTAATGGATTCATATAATACTATTAAATATTTAAGCGAAACAGCAAAAGTTAAAAATATATTACTAGGTATTAATTATAATACAGCTATGTTTTTCGATGTGGGAGATGATGAAATAAATCAGAGGATGCATGGAAAAACAGTTGATAAGAACATCTTGGATTTTTATACTACTTATCTTTTTGCAAATCCTAAGTATTCATTACAAAAAATCAAAGATGTAAAAGAAGATTCCTTTTTTCAAAAATCTTTTGATGTTTTCATTCCGAAAACAGGGGTTTACGACAAAAGCACTAGAGATATAGAGAATATCGGAAGCTATGATGAGTATGTAAATAAAGATGATTACAAGATTTTTAAATCTTACCCTAAAAGTCCAAAGAAGCTAACTGAACTTGAAGCTTTTGCAAATTGCATGAAAGAAATAAAGAGATTAAGTGATGAAAGCAATATAAATTTACAAGTAATAGTGTTTCCAATTTATTGGGAGGATTTTGACAATTATGATATTAAGGATTTGGAAATCTTTTACAGAAGCTTAAGCAGTATTACTGATTTTTGGGATTTTTCAAAATCGACTATAAGTACAGATCCAAGGTACTTTTATGATAGTACTCACTTTAGAAATAGTGTGGGTGATATGATGCTTGCTAAGATGTACAATGATGAAAGTATCTACATTCCTGAAGACTTTGGACATTATGTAAATAATGAAAATATAGATGCATTTATTGCTGATTTCAAATCATATGACTTAATAGTTGATGATAATCTTTACACAAAAGAAGTTCCAATCTTGATGTTTCACGATATTCAAGACACAGGGGATTATTCAGTATCAAAGGAACAATTCGAAAGACAGATGAAATTAATAAAAGATAATGGCTTTAATACAATTTTATTTGAAGATTTATATGAATATACTTTAAATGGTATAGAGCTCCCTGAAAATCCGATTATGATAACATTTGATGATGGCTATCAGTCCAATTACGATATAGCCTATCCTATATTAAAGGAACTAGACATGAAAGCTACGATATATATAATTGGGTCTAGCATAGGAAAGGATACCTATAAAGATACAGGAGAAAAAATTAATCCTCACTTTGGATATGATGAAGCAAGAGAAATGTATAATAGCGGTTTGATAGATATACAAAGCCATAGTTTCGATATGCATCAATCTGAAAAATTCGAAAATAATTCTTTGGTAAGAATCAACGTGAAGAGATTTGAAAATGAAAGTGAAGAAGATTACATACAAGCTTTTAATGATGATTTTGCAAAAGAAAACGACATTATTAGTAAGATTACTTCAAAAGATAATCATTCATTTAGCTATCCTACCGGATATTATAGTGGAGAAACTGAAACACTCCTTAATTTGCTAGAGGTTAAATCCACAGTTATAACTGAATCAGGTGTTAATACTGTTATAAAAGGGATTCCCCAATCCTTATTTGGATTAAAGAGAATAAACATTTATAGAGACATGCCAGACGAACAACTGATAAACTCAATAAAATGACAAGGGGACGGATGACAAGGGGATGACAAGGGGATG
>CAZTML010000044.1:0-9579 GCA_964614935.1 uncultured Clostridia bacterium
ACATGATTGAAAACAATAAAATTGATAAGCGTTTCTCAGCACTTGATTACAGGCTAAGATCCGCAATAGAAACATATAACCTTCTTTCTGAAATGTAATTGTCATCTGAGTGTAACGAAGGATCTCATATCTTTAAATTTTGGGATTCTTCACCTACGGTTTAGAATGACACGCTGCTTCGCAGCTTATTCATAGCAATGACACGGGCTACGCCCTTTATTCATAGTAATAATAATTGCCCAGGTTGGTGATAAAATGAAAGAATACGTTGAATCATTTTTAGAGCTTTTATATCCTGAAAAAAACACTTGTTTCATATGTAATATTTATGATGAATCAATAAAGGACTCTTACATTTGTGCTGATTGTGAAAAGAAGCTTAAAAAAATTACACCACCCGTCTGTATTAAATGCTCTAAGACCATTAATTACGATTCATCTGACTATCTGTGCCCTGATTGCTCTGTATATGACAAAAGCTTTGAAATATCTAAATCGCCTTATCTATATGAAGGCCTTGTAAAGGATAGTATATATAACTTTAAATATTACAACAAGCCTTACTTCTATAAGTTATTTGGAAATATACTCTTATCTTATATGAATGATAATGAATATAAGGACTTTGATTACATTGCTTCAGTCCCCTTGCATAAGTCTAAAATGCGCACACGAGGCTACAATCAGGCTGAATTGCTCGCGAAATATATTGGCAACCATTTACTCATTCCATATGTTGATGCCCTAAAAAGAACTAAAAAAACCACCAAACAAAGTCAGCAAAGTAAGGAAGACAGGAGAAAAAACTTAAAAGGTGCATTTGTCATGAAGTCTCCTCTTAAATATAATTATATAAAAAACAGCAGTGTTCTATTGGTAGATGATGTCTACACAACAGGGTCCACTGCTGATGAGTGCTCAAAAGCACTTATGGAATTTGGTGTTTCAAAAGTCTTTGTAATTACAATTGCTAGATAACTGTTTGTCATCCTTATTAATTCAAAAGATTTGATTATTAAGATATGAGATTCTTCACTGCGTTCAGAATGACAATTTAATACTATTCCAATGGCAAAAACCTATTCATCCAGAGCATAGAGTCAGATCTTATATAATTGGGGACATTCCACTTGCATCAAAGACTATCCCTATAGTAGAGGTGTGTCCGCCTACCTATATATATTTTTTTCTGTTACTATCATATCCATTCTAACATCGTGGTCTTCTATAGGTATTGATTCTAGTACTTGAAAATCATGTGCTATAGCCACCTTTTTAGTAGATGGTTTTAGCTTGTTTAAAATCCTATCATAATAACCCTTGCCAAATCCAATCCTGTTTAAATTCTTATCAAAAACGACTCCGGGAACTATAACCAAGTCTATTTCTTCTACATTTACAGGGCAAATATTTATGGGTTCATAATAGCCGAAGGAATTTAATTTTAAGTCAGCTTCCTTTGTTATTTCTGAAGGAATCAAAACAGTATTCACTGTGTCGGTAAAAGGTATTACAACACGCTTATTTTCAGACAGCATAAGTTTTATTAGGTCTGAAGTAATAACTTCATTTCCAAAATCCATGTATATGAAAACAACCTTGCTTTCTTGGTATATTTGTAAATTTAAAATTTTATCCTTTATTAGGCTGCTGTTTTTCTTCGTTTCTTCAATTAATAAATTATTTCTTATATTAAGTATTCTTTTTCTCAATTCCTTTTTAGTTTTCATACTTCACCTAAAAAAATATTGACATCAAAAATCTGTACAAGACATTTATAATAGGTCCGATTATTCTTCCTACGCCTCTAAAAACAATCAATAAAAGCATTAAAAATCTTAGTTGATCATAATATTTATAATAGAAGTTCCAAACCTTTGATCCACCTATAGCCCCTAGTATATGGTGGCCGTCAAGTGGTGGTATTGGAATTAAATTAAATATCATAAGAACTAAGTTTATATGAACTGTGCTTCTTAATACTTCAAATATTATTTGATTCATTAAAGTATAGGGTAAAACCATATCTGCGACTTTCATAAGGGCTGTAAACAAAAATGCTATTAAAAAATTTGATAAGGGTCCTGCTATTGATACGATGGCATCATCTCTTCTAGGGTTTTTAAAATTCCTAGAATTTATCATTACAGGTTTAGCCCACCCAAAACCAAACAAAAGTAGACATAAAAACCCCATAGGGTCTATATGCTTTATAGGATTTAAGGTTAGACGTCCTTGCAAAAGTGCTGTATTGTCACCCATTTTATAGGCTGCATATCCATGTGAAAATTCATGAATTGATATTCCTAATAATATTCCCGGCAGTAATATTAATCTGCTTAATAAGTAGTCCATAGATCCTCCTTGTATTTAGATACTGCAAGATATTGCTTAAGAATATCTTTACTCATCATCCTTATCTAAAATCTTGTTTACTGTTGCTGTTTCCACTCTTCTTCCTTTGATCTCCGTCACAAGAATTTTAAGACCATACTCCTCTAATTCTAATGTACTTCCATCATCGGGAATAATACCTAAGGCACCGAAAACCAAGCCTCCGAACGTATCAAAATCTTCATCAGGAAGGGGTATTTTCAGTTCCTTTGATACATCATCCAAGTAGGCAGAACCTTTAATCTGCCAGGTATTTTCATCTATTTGTACAATTTCTGCTTCCTCAGGAGTCAAGTAATCATCATCTATATTACCTACTATTTGCTCCAATAAGTCATTCATTGTAATAATCCCGCTCATTCCGCCATATTCGTCGAAAACAACGGCAAAATGATTTCTTGTCCTTTTCATATTTTGAAACAATACGTCTGTACGCACTGTTTCAGGTACATAGTATGCTGGTTTTACAGCATTTTTCATTAGATATTCCCTGCTTTTATCATCAAATCGGAAATAATCCTTTATATTAAGAACACCAATTACATTATCGGCACTTCCATCACAAACAGGATATTTTGAAAGTTTGCTTCCAAGAATTTTTTGATTCCATTCTTCATCTGTTTCGTCAAGCCATAAAATTACTACTTCTGTTCTATGGGTCATTACTTCTTCTGCTGTTTTATTATCAAACTCAAAAACATTTTGAATCATTTGCTTTTCGCTCTCATTAATTGAACCCTTTTCACTTCCCACATCAACCATCATACGGATATCTTCTTCTGTTACATCATCATCTGCAGAATTAGGGTCGATTCCCAAAAGTCGTAAAATAGCATTTGTCGATACAGTCAAAAGCCAGACTAAGGGAGCAAACAATTTTGATATAAAATATAAAAGTCCTGATAAGGACAAGGCTAATTTTTCTGCATTTTTCATTGCCACCCTTTTTGGAACAAGTTCTCCCAGTACAAGTGTTGCATATGACAATAATACTGTTATTAACACTACAGAAATAGAATTTAAAACAGAATAGGATATGTTGGCACCCAGACTTAATATAAAATTAGTAAGCCTGCTTGCAAAGTTTTCTGCAGCAAATGCTCCTCCCAAAAGGGATGCTAAAGTAATGGCGATTTGAATAATTGAAAGAAATTGTGATGAATTTTCCGTAAGTTTTGTTAGCCTAATAGCACGTTTATCGCCTTCCAGTGTCAGTTTTGCTATTCTGTTGTCATTCATTGATATGACCGCAATTTCAGCTGATGCAAAGATAGCATTAACTGTTAATAAAATAAATTGTAAAATCAGCGGACCCCATAACGAGCCTTCCTCAACCAAAGTAGTAACCTCCTAAAAAAATTATAATTACAAGAATAATAACATAGATATTTTACCTCGTCAATATTCAAATATGTATTAGATTCTGTAAAAATAGAGAAAAAAGCTTGTTTTTTATGAAATAAACATTGATATAATTAAACATATATTGTAAAATTATAATAACTCTACAAAATGGAGGCTCCTATGTTTTTTGAAGCTTTAGTACTTGGAATAATTATCGGCTTATTGAGAAGAGGAAAATTAAATAGGTTGTTATATATTAATTTTTCCTACAGACCTCTGATTTATTTATCAGCTTTATTTTATTTAGGTATTATTGTAATTAATTTAGGTCTTTATGATTACGATTCATTTTTATATTCAGGATTTCTAATAGGGTCACTGATATTGACCGGCTTGTTTTTAGTTGCAAATTTAAACATAAAATTTATGTTTGTTCCTTTAATAGGCCTTGCATTAAATTTGTTTTCATTTTTGGTTAATAAATTTAAATTCCCTCTTTCACTAGAGGCTACAAAAGAAATATACGGCATGGAAATAGCTGAACTTTTAGAAAGTGGAAACATATTGTTTTATACATCAGCAGAAACCGCAACCTTCAGCTTTTTAGGAAATATAATTCCTATAGGTAACTGGTTTGTAGTAAGTATTGGAGATATTATTGCTGCCTTGGGAATCGTGTTAATTGTTCAAGGAATCATTTCAGATAAATTTTTACAAAACAAAAACAGGATTACTTTTTCAAAAGATATGTTTAGAAGATGACCTAAGCCCATTTGTCAAATTAATGGATGAGACTGGGTCTCATAATAAGGGACACTTTCGTGTCCCTGTTTTTATTCTTTCATTCTTTTATTATTTCAGTCAATTATTCCGTTTAGAGTTTGATATGGGTTTACATATGTATTATATATACTTACTGCATAGTGCAAGTGAGGACCTGTTGAAAACCCTGTGCTTCCTACACTTCCTATTGTAGATCCCTTTTTAACTTCAGCACCTTTTTCTACATCAATTGTATCTAAGTGATAGTATGAAGTAAAAAGGCCCATTCCATGATCGATAACTACTGTATTACCGGGTGAAAGAAGTCCCTCCATGGCAAATGTCACTATGCCATTATTTGGAGCTAAAACAGGGGTACCTCTTGGCGCAGCCAAATCAAGTCCTGAATGTCTGGAAGAAGAAGGTTCGTTGTTTACATATCTTATTTCTGCAAAATCAGTTGTCAGTCGTCCTTCAACAGGCATAATAAATGTGCCTTCCCATAGCTTTTCCTTGGCTGATTCTGTTCTTGCAGGCTTTACAAGCTGTACAAACTCATAAATAGCTGTATTATCATTATTAGTTTCATTCATTTCTTCGCTGACAGTAAGATATTGCGTTTTGAAATTTTTATTAGCCACAGTCAATGTTGTTTCAAAGCTATATTCCTTGTCAGTACCTTGATTTATTAGAGCTGAAAGTGCATAATCACCAGGCTGGGCATATAAGTCTATTGGAAACATATAATACATTTTATCCTTGTAGCTATATATATCATTTTCAATTTTTACAGCATTTGTAGATATTTTTATTGTTTCATCACCATTTAAGTTTTCGACAGAAATCAGCAAAATATTCCCCGGGGAATTTTCTTTTGTAATTATATTTAGACTTGCCGGTCTATCAACTAAAACATCAAATCTTATAGTTTGGTTTCCATAATAGCTTAAACCTTCCTTTGAGTGCCACTGGCTGTGACATTCAACTAAATATTGACCGTCATCTTTTATATTGCTAAGAACATCTTGAAGGTTCTTTCCTGTACTGATTAAATGGTCTCCTGAATAAACTTTAACTGTTTGGCTATCCGGCTCTTTTTCATATTTAAGGTCTACAGACTCAAACTGTGATATGGTAACTAGATTAGCTTTTTCATACTTTTCTTTCAGATTTCCGTAATTATTTACGAAATGACCATCAATATTTTTGCTATTCCAGTTATATTCGATTTGGGGACTTAACTTTTTACCACCTAAGTCTAAATATGAATCATAAATTGTAGCATCAACATATATGTAGGAAAAAGCATTACTTAAGAACAATTCCTTTGCTACATTGTCCTTAATCCTGTAGAGATTACTAGCTTGACCAAGATATGCAGCCTTATTATCTATATCAAGGTAAAGCTTGTAAACTTCTTGATCATTTTCTTTTATTAATTTAATTTCATAATTAGGTAATGACGATACATCTTCATCAGTCTTATTCTTTTTAATTAAAGCATCTAAAATTATATTTGCATCTTGGCTGTCTTTTTCTAGTATAAAATTTTCTCCATTTTGCAAATTAACAGTTTCAATCTCCTTAACATCAGAAAAGCTAGTACAAGCGGTCAATAATAAGGACAAGACAACAATAAAGAACATTTTTTTCATAATACCTCCCTTTTCAAATAGCTTTTAATTTTAATAAAGTATTATACATAATAGTATATCAATAAATCCAAAAAATACGAAAACTATATCCCTGCCCCTCTATTATAGATTATTATGAACCAATTTTAAATACAATAATTTTTTTATTGAACACACCCCTAAGTCTATGTTAAAATACTTAGAATCTTATTAATCTCTTGGAGGTCTTATGCAACCTATTAAATCAAATACAGAAATTGTTTTATCTAGACGTACAGTATTAATGTTGCTTTCATTATTGCCTGTATGTTTTTTGACTCTTGCATTTATTTTTGACAAACCGAAGAATATTTTTTCGGGTCTTGCTAATATAGCTACTTCATCAGGGGTCCTGCTTTCGGATTTTCTGTATGTTGGAGGACTAGGTGCCACCTTAGTAAATATGTCTCTTATAGTATTGGCAAATGTTCTCATTATATATAAATTAAATATGAGAATTACAGGGGCAGTGGTAGCTGCCATTTTCACAATAATGGGCTTTGCTTTTTTAGGAAAAACAATTTTTAATATATGGCCCATATATTTAGGTGGCCTCCTTTATACTAGATACCATGGTATTTCATTCAGCAATGTTATTGTAACAATTATTTTTTCAACATGCCTTAGCCCGGCTGTAAGTCAATTAGCATTTGCTTCAGGTTTGCCTCTGTATACTGGAATTCCTTTGGGGATTTTAACAGGAATGATAATTGGATTTATAGTTACTCCTATAGCCACTAGTATGTCTAAGGTTCATGGTGGACATAATTTGTATAATGTAGGATTCACTGCAGGGGTTGTAGGAGTTATAATAAATGCACTTATAAGGGCCTTCAATATTGATATTGAAAGATTTCTTAGCTTTTCAATTGAATACGATATGTTTTTCAGGGTAGCCTTTATAATTTATTTATTACTTTTGATTATAGTAGGATTTATAATAAACAATAAGTCTTTTAAAGGATATGGAAAATTATTAGAATTTTCAGGAAAGACAGTATCCGATTACACTCAATTAGCAGGCATGGGACTTACCTTAATCAACATGGGTATAATGGGTTTTATTTCAATGATTTTTGTTTATTTAGCTGGAGGAATATTGAATGGACCTATAATAGGAGGGGTTTTAACCCTAACCGGTTTTGCAGCTTTTGGAAACCACCCAAAAAACTCTCTTCCTATAATGATAGGAGTATTTTTATGTGGTCTTGTTAGCGTATGGGATCTTCAGTCAACAGCAGTTATTATTGCAATAATGTTTGGTACAACCCTAGCTCCTATTGCAGGAAACTATGGTTTTTTAGCAGGTATTTTGGCAGGCTTTTTACATCTTGCTGTAGTATCAAATGTAGGTGGAGTTCATGGGGGGCTTAACTTGTATAACAATGGCTTTGCCGGGGGATTGGTGGCATCAATATTGTTTCCTTTGTTTGAATCTTTTAGAAAAGGAAAGTAAATTAACAAGTTGGTATAGTTCTTTGCCCAAAATTCTAAGGACAGGCAAAGATCTCATCATAATAAGTGGGACACAAATCTGCCATAGAAATAACTTGTAAGGCAAATATATGTCCCAAATGTTTTTAATCTTATTTTTTATCTACTCTAAGTACTCCGGCTTCTGAAAAGTTCTCATAATCCATTTCATTAATTATGATTTTTACTGCCTCTTTTGGGCAATTAGCAGTTCTTGCTATAGCTTCAGTCACTTCTTTTACCATTTCTCTTTTTTGTTCAAGACTTCTTCCCTTAAGCATATCAACTTTAACTATGGGCATTCTTTCACCTCCTCATTCCTTTAATATTTAATTATTTTTTTGTACACATAATCAGACAAGCTTGTGGTTAACATAGATTGATACAATACATTAAACTCAACTATGTCTCCTAGCTTATATTCTTTTTTACAGTCGTGAATGTCCAATATTGTATGGTCGCTGCTGGCTCCCAATACTTTTATGTCCTTATCTCTTGGAACAATCTTTGACGAATCCCCTAAATCCTGATTTCCCAATGCAAGAATCGCTCTTTTTCTTATCCCCCTATCCTCATAATGGGGCAAGTCTCCAAAGGCATTTACCATAAGGTCACCAATAGGATGGGTTGGTTTTTCATTTAATTCAACTATTTGAGCCTTTAATATAAAAACATCCGGATCTAATCCCTCAATATTCGTATCCCAATAAAGTGGCAGGTCCTGTGTGTTATTTATTCCTTCCCCAATTCGAAGGTGGTTTATTTTATCTGGAACTCCTCCTCTTACTAAGAGTGGAAGAGTAGTAGTTCCCCCTCCGGATACTATGTTTAGCTTTCGCCTTAATTTTTCTTCGATTTCTGTTGCTGCATCTGCCAATTGATTTAAATTTTCTCTAGCAGGTGCAACAGACCCATAACAGCTTAAGTTTGAACCAATTCCTTCAAGGTATAAATAATTTAACTCATACTCCACATATTCAGCTAGGTTGATTAATTCATCCTTACTAAAGACTCCTTCCCTTAAATCTCCTAAATCATACATTAGCACAACGCCATATTTCTTCTTTTGATTTTTAGCTTCTTCGTTTAATAAGTTTAAAGTTTCTTTCTCTGAAACCAAACATAAATCACTATATTTAACAAGATCTTCAATTTCACACATCATGGGAATCCTAACTAACAACAAAGGCTCTTCCATCCCCAGGTCTTTTAAAGCTTTCAGTTGTTCAATTCTTGAGCTGCCTATTTGATAGCAGCCTCCCTTAGCCATTTCCTGGGCACCTTCAACAATTCCACCAAAGCCCTTAATAATACCGGCAACTTTAATTCCATTTTCCTTACATAAATTTGTAACTATCTTACTATTATTATATAATTTTTTTAAATCAAACTCTAACACTGGGTACTTCATGGTATCCTCCTATTTACTTTTTCTAAGCTTTGAAAAAAATTCTTTTAAAATATTAGAGCATTCTTCCTCCATTACACCGAATATAACCTCCGGTTGGTGATTCAATTTTTCATGATTTGTAATATCTAAAACTGAGCCGCAAGCCCCTGATTTTGAATCCCTTGCTCCTATTACCAACCTTTCGATTCTTGAGTTGACTATTGCACCGGCACACATGGGGCATGGCTCTAAGGTCACATACACTGTGCAACCGGGAAGACGCCAGCCACCTAGATTTTTGCAGGCATCCTTTATAGCTGTTATTTCAGCATGTAAAGTTGCATCCTTTAAACTTTCCTTCTGGTTAAAACCCCTGCCTATAATTTGGCCCTTATGTACTATTACAGCCCCTATAGGGACTTCATTCTTTTCATAAGCCTTGCATGCTTCCTTTAAGGCTTCCTTCATATATATTCCATCCATAAATCTTCCTTCTTTATTTTATATAATTATAGTTTATTACTAACTCTTAAGTCAATACTT
>CAZTML010000044.1:9679-11778 GCA_964614935.1 uncultured Clostridia bacterium
TTCCTTCTTTATTTTATATAATTATAGTTTATTACTAACTCTTAAGTCAATACTTATGTCCTTAGCTTAAAACCAATAAAGCTTGTCTAATATTACCTGTTTACAATTATACTTAGAAATTATAGAATAAAATTAAGCAAATATAATGGAACAAATCCCCTTTGGATTAAGTCTAATATATGAAAGCAGGAGGTAATATGAAAATTTTAAAAAGATTAGCAGCCCTAGGGCTTTGCGCAGTTTTGACAATCAACATGAATGTGATAGTTTACGCTAATGTTCTTGGTGATATTTTAAACGATAAAAGTGAAAATACAGAAAATGTTGAAAGCACTGAGGGCATGGAGGCTGGAAATACTGATAATGGTTTAGAAACCTTAGTGGAAAATGTTTCAACTGTATCAACTACAAAATCAGTAGTATTTTCAGACATTGAAGGACACTGGGCAAAAGAATGGATTAATAATGCAGTTAACATAGGTTTTGTTTCCGGATATGATGATGGAACATTCAAGCCAAATAGAACAGTGACACGAGCTGAATTTTCTACCCTTTTAAATAAGGCTATGCAAATAGGAATAAGCCGGGAAATAAGTTTTTCCGATGTAAGTGCAAATGACTGGTTTTATAAAGAAGTGCAAAAATCCCTAGCAGCTGGATTTTTCTCAGGTTATGATGACAACACCTTCAAACCCAACAACCCCATCAAAAGAGAAGAAGTAGCAAAGGTTGTGGCAGGTGCTATTACAACAGGTAATGTTGACGGCGAAGGAGCTAGCTTATTAAAAGACTACAATAGCATACAAAACTGGGCAAAGGTTAGTGTAAACACAGTTTATAATAAGGGATACATACTTGGCTATCCTGACAAAACATACATGCCTGCTAAACCATTAACTAGAGCAGAAGCTGTAAAAATTATTTATGATATAATTGAAAATGAAAATATTGAATATGGTTTCAATATTACGAACTACAATGAAACCTATTCCTCTGCTGTTGTGGTAGGGAATTTAAATGTTTTGGATTCTGTTGGAAATGGAAATGTATATATTAAGAATGTAGTTGTTCTTGGAGACATTGTAATTTCAGCTAAAAATGTTAAAACGGTTGAACTTACGGACGTTAAGGCAAGAAACATAATAGTTAAAAGTGAAAACAATCCGATAAAAATCGTATACAATGACAATGTAGTAATTGCAAATACGCAATTACCAGCAATTGCAACAATTCAAAAATCAGGACAAAATGTCAATATCTAAAAATTTCTGAGTTAAAAAAAGATTCTTCAAAACAAAGAATCTTTTTTATTGTCATCCTGAGCCTAGTGAAAGATGCCCTAACCCCATTTGATAAGAGTATGGGGACACACCCCCTCTTTAAGGAAAGTCTCTGAATTCGTGAACGAAACTGCGGGATCTCATCTTATTTTAGATACTCAATTGTATTTACAAAATCATCACTTAAATATATTTCATCTAAATAATTTTCATCTGCATCTGATAATTTTTCATATATTTCTAAAAAGTAGCCATGTTCATTAATCAAAACTTCCTTATTACGAGAATAATAATTCATAAATAATTCTGTAAAAGCAATATCATCAGTATGATTAATATTTAAATTGTCTAAGTCCTTTTGTAGTACATCTCTTAAATCATTTAAATTTATATTTTCTATAATGGTACCATAGTCATTTATATTCTTTAACTTAACATATAAATTTCTTCCGCTGTAATATTCTTCATCGTAAATATAATAATACTTCTGAATTTTATTCTCCGTAGAATTTAAAAGCTTATTTGCTATTCTATTTTTAACAACATGATCTTTTGTAAGCTCTTCATTGGATGTTAATCTATAATCTCTTATAATTGTGGTTCCGTCCTTCATCCAGTAAGCTACAATAAAATTACCCATACCGTAATAAACAGTATCAACATTAAAAGTCTGGTCCTTTAGAATTTCTTTGTGAAGTTCAGTAATATATTCGATACTATTTATATTTTCATAGGTAACCATATTTCTATTTCTTTTCCATTCTGTAAAATCTGAATTTTCACTTTTATAGTCACCCTTTAAAAATCTTTCAATTTCAT
>CAZTML010000045.1:0-11493 GCA_964614935.1 uncultured Clostridia bacterium
TACATTTGGAATTTCTGGCACCCTAGTTGAAATAAATGCCAATAATTCTTGTATAACTAATACTCCTGCACCGAAAGAGCCTTCGCTAAAAACAATATTTGGATAAATAAGGGATGGTAATGCTATTGCATTAGGCGGAAGTTCTCTGAATATTCCAAGTACGCTGTTGTACATTGAGTCCCATGTTTCATTATCAATTATACCTGTTACTGGGAGTCCAAAAGTTTTTTGAAATTCCATTATAGATGTTCTTGTAAGGTGACCTAATATACCATCAATATCAACAGGAGGTATGGAAGAATAATAAACTGACAAAACATTTAAAAAAAATTGAACCAATTGTACCCTAGGGGTCACTTGAACTTCTCCTATATCTTCTGTTGCTTCACCAATTGCTACACCTATACCTGAAAGTTTTACAAGTCTCAATACAGCTGCATGTATTATTGCGATTTCATACCAGGTTGCCTTATCTATGTAACCTGTTACCGGCAGATTAAATATACTTTGGAATTCTCTGACTGCGGCTTCCATAGTTTCATCAAATACTGAATCAACAGGGGTGATTCTCGGTATGGCTGGATAATTTGTTGCTATATCATTTAATGCCACTTTTGCAGCAAGTACAAAGTTATTCTCATCACCAAGACCCAGAATCGTTCCAGGATATGTTTCTTCATAGATTTGAACACTCATTTACTCCTCCTACACATTTGAATTATCAATAGGACTCGATGGAATAACTATAGTACGGGCGTCTACGTCCTCAGTGCCGCCCTGTTTTACAGGTATGAGGTTTACGTTAAATCTAGTTGTCGTATCAGGAAAAACCCTTACATCTATAATGTTATGGGTATAATAGCCGATTGCATGAATTCTTAAATTATATGTAGAAAAAAAATATTCGCTGCTTTCTAAAGGGTCTTGAGGATTATAGACTACAGGCAGGGTTATTAAGGGCACCTTACCACTTATATTAGTTATAAGGTGGTACAAGGCTTCTTCGTTTCCCTCTTGATCCAGTGTATACAAGGTGACAACAGCATCAGGAACAGGCAAAGCGCCTAGGGCTGTGTTTACACTTACACTTACAAAACCTGTCTCCATAGAGTCTCCCAGCTGACTTTCGTTTAGTAAAGGGATTTCTAAAGTTGCTTCAGCGATTTTTATAATTTTATTTCGTACCACATAGGGTTTATTTGATCTAATGTTCATAAAATCACACCTTTCCATCAAAAATAGTTGCCTAATTATATATATGTTGATAATGAAATTAATATGAAAGGCCAATTGTTAGAAAATATAAGCCGCTAAATTTGCTAAAAGGTTGACTTTATACCTAAAATTTAATAATATATATAAAGATAAACAATGTTTAGGAGGTAATGACTTGCCAAATGATAAGTTAGTAGAACTTAGAGAACAGAATGAAAAGATAAAACTAGGCGGCGGACAAAAAGCAATCGATAAGCAGCATGCCAATGGCAAACTAACAGCTCGGGAAAGAATTATAAAGCTTTTGGATGGAGGAAGCTTTGTAGAAATCGATGCTTTTGTTGAACACAGATGTGTCAGCTTTGGAATGGAAAAGAAGAAAGTAGCCGGAGACGGTGTGGTATGCGGATACGGCACAATCGACGGTAGATTAATCTACATATTTGCACAGGACTTCACCGTAATTGGAGGAAGCCTTGGTGAAATGCACGCAGCAAAAATAGTAAAAACTCAACAAATGGCCATGAAAGTAGGAGCTCCTTTAATTGGAATCAACGATTCAGGTGGAGCAAGAATACAAGAAGGTGTTGATGCACTTTCTGGATACGCTAAAATATTTTACAACAATACCATAGCATCTGGAGTTATCCCTCAAATTTCAGTAATAATGGGGCCCTGTGCAGGAGGAGCTGTTTATTCACCTGCTATAACAGATTTCATTTTCATGGTTAAGAATACAAGCCAAATGTTTATAACAGGTCCAAATGTTATAAAAACAGTTACAGGAGAAAATGTAACAGCTGAGGAATTAGGTGGAGCCATGACTCACAACTCTATATCAGGAGTAGCCCACTTTGTTGATGACAGTGAAGAAGAATGCCTAGAACGTATTAAAAAACTTCTAAGTTTCTTACCTCAAAACAATCTGGAAACGACGCCTAGCCAGCCTGTTCAAGATAATATTAACAGGATAGATGACATATTAAATGACATTATACCAGACAGTCCAAATAAAGCATATGATATGAAAGAAGTAGTCTTTACTTTAGCTGATAATGGCGAATTTTTAGAATACCAACCTTACTTTGCTAAAAATATAATAACAGGTTTCATGCGACTTAACGGAAAAAGCGTGGGAGTAGTTGCTAGTCAACCACAACACCTGGCAGGATGTTTGGACATAAATGCATCTGATAAAGCAGCAAGGTTTATAAGAACTTGTGATTCATTTAATATACCACTACTTACACTTATGGATGTACCCGGATTCTTGCCTGGAACAAACCAGGAATATGGTGGAATAATAAGACACGGAGCAAAAATGCTCTATGCATATTCGGAAGCGACAGTTCCTAAAGTAACAGTTATAACAAGAAAAGCATACGGCGGTTCTTATATAGCAATGTGTAGCAAGGAACTTGGAGCCGACATGGTATTGGCATGGCCAACAGCAGAAATAGCAGTAATGGGACCTGATGGAGCGGCCAATATAATATTCAAAAAAGAAATAGCAGAAGCAGAAGACAAGACAGCAAAACGTAAAGAAAAAATAGAGGAATACAGAAATACAGTAGCTAACCCATATACAGCGGCAGCAAGAGGATATGTGGATGCAGTAATAGAGCCTTCAGAAACAAGGAAGAGAATAATAAGTTCATTTGACATGTTGGCAGGCAAAAGAGAATTAAGACCTGAGAAAAAACATGGCAACATTCCTCTGTAGGAGGTGGACATGGGATTTTTTGATAAATTATTTAAGAAAAAACAAGATAAAATTGAAGAATTAGAAGTAAAACAAGTAACTCAAGACCAAGAGGAAGAAAATTCCGATGAAATTGCTGCTGTAATAGCCGCAGCGGTGGCAGCAATGGACGAGGAAGAAGAAACAGTAGCTGCAATAACGGCAGCAATAGCAATTATTCTTGGAAAATCAACAAGTGAATTTATAGTAAGAAATATAAAAAGAACTCCTGAAATGGACTCAATATGGGCCCAGGTCGGTAGAATGAAATTAATGAAGATGCCCTAACCCTATTTTTCAGAGTCTTTTTTCTGAAAAATAGCGGTAGGTCATTCGCAACGAGTTCCCAAAATATGCGACGTAAGGAGCAAATATTTTGGTGAACGAGACTGCGGGTGTTTGTAGAAAAAATAAAAAACTATGTTAGATATGGAGGAATTATAAATGAAAAAGTTCAATGTAACAGTAAACGGCAAGACCTATGCAGTAGAAGTAGAAGAAGTAGGAGCAGGACATGGAGGCTTTACTTACCAGCCTGTACAACAAGCAGCTGAACCAGCACCAGTTTCGCCAGCGCCAGCAGTTGCACCAACACCAACACCAGCTCCAGCGCCAGCACCAAAGGCTGCGGCACCAGTAAGTGGTGAAGGAGAATTAATGTCAGCTCCAATGCCTGGAACAATATTGGATATTTTGGTTTCAGAAGGTCAAACAGTTAAAAAAGGTGATATAGTAATAATACTTGAAGCTATGAAAATGGAAAATGAAATAGCATCTCCCGCTGATGGAGTAGTATCAAAGATTTACACATCTAAGTCTGCAACGGTAAATGCAGGCGATCCAATGTTAAGCGTGATATAAGGAATGACCCCGTCTAAACATATTAAGATTTCTTAACTCTTCTAAATAAAAGAAGAGTTTTTTTTTGTAATATTTTATGTTAGAATGTAAAAACCATATTTAATATTTTATTACACAATGATATTCATTTCTTTTCGAGGGAACATTCTCGTCATTTAGAATTGTCAGTGTAAAATCTTATTTTTTCTATAAATTATATATGAAGTAAAAGGGATCAGATTTTAAACCTAGGGGAGAAAAATGATAAGTAACGAGGATTTAATCAGGCTACAGCTAATAAAGGGATTAGGGAGAAAAACCATCAGCAAAATCTTGGCTTATATGGAATCAAAAAATATAAGACTCAATAATTTTACAGAAGCATTGATGCTGATTAAACACATGAAAATTAAGAGATTAACAATTGATGAAGAAAATATTGAAAATGAAGCTAAGAAAATTTTTGAATCTTGCCAAAAAAACAAAATTAAAATAATCGGATTATATGACCAATACTATCCATATAAATTCAAATTAATAGAAGATAGACCCTTGGTCTTGTATGTAGATGGAGACCGAGAGCTACTGGATGTAACAAATAATATAGCTATAGTAGGAACAAGATCACCATCTCAGGAAGGCTATGAAATAAGTTCAATAATGGCAGAAAAATTAACCGAAGAAAGATGCTCTATTGTAAGCGGTTTTGCATCGGGGTGCGATGAAGCAGCTCACTACGGGTGTCTTCAGGCAAAAGGTAGGACCATTGCCTTTATACCTACCGGGCATCTGATTGCTCTAAAACAAAACAGGCCCTTGTACAATATGATTATTTTAAACGGAGGATGTGTTGTGTCAGAATTACCACCTAGTGCTAAGGCAGAAAAGTTTTCTTTTATAGACAGAAATAGGCTCATAGCGGCAATATCTGAAGGGGTAATAGTAATAGAAGGCGGTCTTAAAGGTGGTACATCACATACTGTAAAATTTGCACAACAATACAACAAACCTGTTGCATATACAAGCAATTTATGCAAGATAACAGGACAAACTCTAATGTTCGATATAGAAGTGTTGGATTCTTTTGAAAAATTGGTAAATTTTAAGAATAAATCATTTAAAAAAGTTCTTGACAAAGCAATTTCTCAATAGTATAATCAATCTTGTTGCTGAATAAACAGCGTCACGCGGATGTGGCGGAATTGGCAGACGCACTAGACTTAGGATCTAGCGGGCGACCGTGGGGGTTCGAGTCCCTTCATCCGCACCAAATCAAAGAGCCTACTATTTTGGTAGACTCTTTTTTGTATCCACTTAGGATTTGGGTCTAATAGTGACACAATCACAGTCACACCTTCGTATATGTCTTTTACCTACACCAGCTACATTATTAGTTCTTTCCATCATTGTCACTCCTTTGATGGATTAAAACATGCTCGTAAATAATATATACCACAGTGAAAATAAAGTTACATATAAGACTGAATAGGGGAAGAGGGGTACTTAAGGAATAAATTGTCAAAATGTGTTGACAAAATAGAGTCTTCGTGATATTATTAATTTAATTAAATAGGCAAAATTTTCTAAAGAAAATGGTCGCAAAGCTATAGGGTCTAAGCCATGAAAGTGGTATGACAGCCAGTTGCTATACTTATATTAAGTATATTAGATTGACATTTAGCTTTGCTTTGGCAAAGCTTTATTTATGCCTAGCTTAAACAAATTTGATCCATTTAACTATGTTACAAAGGAGGAGACAAGCATGAAAGAAATGAAAAGAATTACACTTTTAATATTAATAATGCTATTTATTGCTTCATTTTCATTAACTTATGGAGCTGAAGGTATACATAAAGGAAGCTGGTCTGAAATTGATGCTTCAAAAGTAGAAGACGGATACATTAAAGTAAAATATTTAAAAGAAACTACAAAAAAACTAAAGGTTATAATCGAAAAAGAAACACAACAATATACATATGATTTAAACAGCAAAGGTGACTATGATGTGTATCCCCTCCAGATGGGAGATGGAAGTTACAAAATAAGGGTATTTGAAAATATTAGCGGAAACAGATATGCAACAAAACAAACTGCAACAGTTAATGTTAAATTATTAAATGAAAATGTACCATTTTTAACATCAAACCAACTTGTAAACTATTCAAATATGCCTGAAACTATAAAAAAGGCTGAAGAGTTAGTGGAAGGAAAAGAAACAGACTTTGAAAAAATCGACGTTATTTATGATTATATAATTTCCAATATAGTATATGATACAGAAAAAGCTAAAACAGTAAAGAGTGGTTACTTACCTTCATTAGATGAAATATTATATACAAACAAAGGCATATGTTTTGACTATGCTTCAATGATGGCAGCAATGCTTCGGTCACAAGATATACCTGCTAAATTAGTAACCGGTTATTCTTCAAACTTAAGTGTATTTCACGCGTGGAATGAAGTGTTTACAGAAGAAACAGGCTGGATAAAACTAAATGAAATGTATTTTGACGGATTTGAATGGAAGCTTATGGACTCAACAATTGCTTCTTCGGGCAAACAATCTAACAGCCCAAGAGTAATGGAATACACAAATAAATTAATCGACAGCAAATATTACACAAAACAATTTGAATATTAAACTTGACCCGAACTTACAAGGGGGTAACGGGTATATATCCTTCCTAATAGTAATAATAAAAATCTCCTCTCAACAACTAAAAAATGACCTAGCAAGGTCATTTTTTAGTTTGTCATCCTGAACCGTAGGTGAAGGATCTCGTTTCCATTTATTTCAATTGTTTTGCCAATGAATCAGGCTCACTGGCATATATCAAGGCATTTTCACTTGTAATCAAACCTTTTTTGTACAAGTTCAAAATACTTGAATCCATGGCAAGCATTCCTTGAGCTTGGGAAGAATGAATAATGCTGTTAAGTTGGTGAACCTTAGACTCTCTTATAATGTTTGAAATTGCATTATTTGTAAGCATTACCTCAAAAGCTGCAGCCCTTCCCACTACAGATGAAGGAATTAGGTGTTGTGAAATTACTGCTTGTAATTGCATAGATAGCTGTACCCTTACCTGTTGCTGTTGGTTAGAAGGGAAAACATCAATTATCCTATCAATGGTATTTGCAGCTCCCGTAGTATGTAACGTTGACAATACCAAGTGGCCTGTTTCAGCAGCTGTAAGTGCTATTTCAATGGTTTCTAAATCCCTCATTTCTCCGATTAACATTACGTCAGGTGCTTGTCTTAGGGCAGAGCGAAGAGAAGAGATATAAGAGCTTGTATCGGTGTAAATTTCTCTTTGACTAACAATTGACTTTTTATGTTTATGTATGAATTCAATTGGATCTTCAAAGGTCATTATATGGCAATTTCGTTCTTGGTTTATCTTGTCGATAAGGCATGCCAAGGTGGTAGATTTTCCGCTGCCGGCGGGACCTGTCAATAGTATCAGTCCCTTGGTTTTCTTGTACAAGCTCATTACTACATCAGGGATACCTAATTTTTTTGGGTCAGGAAGTTGGAAAAATACTACCCTTATTACAGCAGCAAATGAATTTCGTTGCTTGTAAGCACTAACTCTAAACCTTCCTAACTTAGGCAGGGAAAATGAAAAATCAACATCCCCTTCATCTTCAAGAATATTTATTTCCCTTTCTTGAGAGATGCTGAAAATTTCACTAATTATTCTATAAGTATCATCTGAAGTAAGCAAGCTTTCATCAAAGGTTACAATATCACCCATAACTTTATAGGAGAGGGGCCTGCCTGCAATAATAAAAATATCCGAAGCCTTTTTCTCTATAGCAATTTTAAAAATATCCATAATATCCATTATATCCACACTTATAATCCTTCCCATATATCAATAATTTCGTCTTGGTAAACCGGTAATTCTATATTTGATAAATTCCAAGCTACAATTTCATAATAATACTTATTACTATCACCTAATATATTTAATTCAACACTAATTTTTTGATTCCTTTCTCCTAATACTTCATATTGAACAAGTAAATTATCATTATGTATTAGGGAAACCTCTTCGTTACTCGACAATGAAGCTTTTTCGGCATTCTGCAAGGTAATCCCTTCAATGCTTGATAATTTTTCAATAAGACAATCTTCCAATGCTTTTGTATTTATATCAAATAATACATCGCTTATTTCGGACAACTTTTCTTCGGCCTTGCCCTGAATGCTGTAATAATCTAGGGTTATTTCCTGAACCTTATTGGATAACTTTAAATCTGAATAAGCAGTTGTAAATGATAATGCTGCAAATATCATTAAGCATAAGACCATAAATACGGTAACAATAAGGGTACCGCCCATACCTACGGAAACATTAGTTTTCCTTCTATTCATCATTGTCACCCCCAAAGTCGGGGAAGAATTTTTTACTTTCAATAGAGTAAATTTCTTGTCCTTTTTTTATAAAGGGATAGGGCTTTTCTTTTTCTACTTGAATACTTATTTTTATTAGCTTACCTGATTTTGAATTCCCATTAGATACTCTTGTAGTAACTGAGTATTCCTTCTTGCTACCTTGCTTCCAATTTTCATCAAAATACTTGATGTAAGTATATGAGTTGTTATCCTGGTCCTTTATATCATAATATTCGTTTAAAAACTCATGCATTTCATCTGATGAATTTAAAGATTTAATAATCTCTAAATCCGATTGAATGATTGAACTTGCTAGAGTTTTATCATTGGCTCTAACTTGTGTAAACCTTGCTATGGCAAAAGAATTAAGCATTATTATACCGGCAACGGCAAATATTAATGCCGATAAGACTATTTCTAGCAGCGACACCTTTGAATTTAGTGATACTTTATTCATGGCGTCACCACCTTTGAATAAAGAGACAAATAAAGCTCTGCACTTTCATCATCGCTTACCGCAGTGAACTTATATAAATCACGCTTTACTTCTTCGATATTGAACATATCTGCCTCAACTACCTTCATACCGTCTGACAGTTCAAATGGATTTTCTTCATCAGTAAACATTTCATAAATGGCACCATCATAAAAGTATATCCACGTTTGGTACTTTTCTTCATCAAATACTTCATTTATGACAAGGGCATTTACACCGTGGAGCCCTTTTATTTCAACAGAATTTTGTTTGTCAGACTGCCTTGCTTTATTTGCTATGTAAGAAAGAGAAACCCGTAATTCATAATTTGTATTTCTTTCTTTGTTTATATTGTCATAAATATTTTTGCCTAAAGAAATAATCATTACAGATAAAATTACTATAATGAGATAGAGAAGCATTACAAATATAAAATGAAATGAAAATTCCTTATTGTGTCTATACATAAATTCTTCCAATCTATTCTTATTTATTCCTATCTATTTCTATCTAATGAAAACCGTAACTTCAGGCATAATATTTGATGCAAAAACATTATAACTGATAACATATTTGTCACGATTTAACATAAGACCATAATTGTCTTCTAAATATTCGATGTTAGGAGGATAGAAACCTTCAATGGCGTAACATTGAACAGCACTTCTCATAATTGCATCAGAAAGCACTTTGTAATTTTCTTCGTGGCTGTTTTTTTGAGCACTATTTATACCATAGTACATGTAAACAAATAATAATATAATTACAATTACAGATATAATTCCATACTTGTACTTCACAAGATCATTCCTTTCGACTATACCTACATATTAATTTTATATGCACATAACTATATGATTGTCACCCACATGTGCAAATAGTATGATTTGCCATTCTATAACCGTAACGTTGTGATAATTCTTCTCTGCGCTCAGAATTATCACGTGTTATCCACACTACGGTAAACGAATGTTTTCCGCTTTGTCATCCTGAGTGTAATGAAGGATCTCATATGCGGTTCAGAATGACGCGCTGCTTCGTAGCTTATTCATAGCAATGACATAACACATTACTACTAACCTATAGATGACATTATATTCATTAAAGGTAGCATAACGGAAATTAAGATTACCCCAACTAATATAGACAAAATTCCAACTAGTACCGGTTCAATCAATGCAACAACATTGTTGATTGATTGGTCAACATCATTTTCATAAATGTTTGTCAGTTTATTCATAACTACATCCATTTCACCGGTTCTTTGTCCCATATTAAGCATTTGCAAATGCATGCCCGAAAAAATAGACAACTTTGATACAGAATCAAGAAAGGAGTCGCCTGCATCCATAGATGCCTTGCAATCCATTACTTTTTCTCTCAGCACAGGTTCATCTACTATGTCTAAGAGGGCATCCATTGAAGAATCCACATTCATACCCGATGACAAGAGGAGAGATATTGAAGATGAAAATTTATAAGCTGTAATTTTTTTTATAATTGATTTAGTTGGTGTGAAATGACTTAAGAATTTATTGATGTTTGCCTTTCCGTCTTTAGTCCTATATATAATAAAGAACAAAGCCATCAATATTAATATTGCTATAACAAATACCATTGCAATTTTTCCAGCCATAATTCCTTTATCAAAGGAAACTATGAAGGAATTGTTAGACACGCCTCCTAATTCTTTAAGCATACCCTCGAATATTGGAAATATTTTAGTTACTAACAATATTATTATAAATGACATCATAATAAATAGCATTGAAGGATAAAATATGGAGTTTCTAATTTTAGACTTTAAAAAGTTGTCCCTATCGTAATAGTCAGACAAAGATACCATTACTTCCTCGAGCTTACCCGTAATACTACCTACATTGCACATATTAATAATATAAGATGGAAAATATCCTGACTTATCCATTGCTTTATATAGGGGTACTTTCTCAGACAGGTGGTTTTTCACAGCATAAAGAGCATCCTTAACCTTACCATTCTCCATATCATCATACATCCAATCTATACCTTCGGAAATAAGCATGCCAGACTTCAACACCATTGCAATCTGTATACAGAAATATGATAATTCAGTAGAAGTTAATTTCTTATTCCTTGATTCATTCATAACAACCTCGTTGTTGATTTTTTCTTAATTATATTACAAAAATACCTATAACTCAACAAATTAATCATTTATTTATAGGACTTTGTCATTACTACTATATATAATGGTACATTTAAAATTACACGTTACAAATGTACATAAAATGGTAATAAAAAGGGGATTGACAAAGGAAAATAAGTAAGCTAGAATATAAAAGCACTTCAAAATTGAAGAATCAATTTTTGGGGACGGTTCTTTTTGATTGATTATCACAAGAAAAAGAATTGAAAAGAAATTGAAAAAACATGTAAAAACTTGTTGACAAAAAAATATTGTTATGGTAAACTAACAAAGCTGTCGCTAATGACAGAGACATAATTAACTGTTGTGTCTACCAGAGAAGTTAGAAAGAATTGCCAGTTGACAAGGAAATTTGTATATGTTAAACTGACATTCCTGTCACGAACAGGGAAAGAAATAAAAAGTAAAAATTTAAAAAAATAGTAGTTGACAAACACTTATGAAGTGTGATACACTATTAAAGCTGTCGCAAAAAAAGGACAGCAACGAACTTAGACAATAAAACAGCATAAGAAACCTTTGAGTTCTATAAAAGAACAAAAAGTAACAAAGTAATGAAAGACAAAGATAGCCAAGTGTTATCTTGAGCAAGAATATTAAACGAGAGTTTGATCCTGGCTCAGGACGAACGC